>DASVOY010000387.1:0-3195 GCA_036383115.1 Allostellaceae bacterium | reverse complement strand
GGCAGCATCGTTTTCAGCGCCGCGGTGATGGAGAGGTCGTCATAGGTCTTGCGCTGCGCCAGAACGAACGCCTTCTGCAGCGACTGGGCAATCCAGGGATGGGCGCGATAGATATCGCGGCGGATCACCACCGTGTGCATGATGGGAAAGATCCGGGTCTTGCGGAAATAGGCGCGCTCGACCCCGACGTAATCCTCGAACAGGCGGCGCACCGCGCTCGGCCGCGCGTAAAAGCTCGATGGCGCTCGTGCGGTGTGGAGCGCGTCGATCTCGCCGTCGGCGATCATTGCGGCCAGTGTCTGCCGCGGGCCGATGCGCTTGACCCTGAACTTGGCGGGAAGGTCGAGCTTCAGCTTCTCGTCCCGCCCGGGCTCCTCCTCGCCGCCGGTGTGATACTCGACGCTCGCGGGGTCGACGCCATATTCGTCCTGCAGGATGCCGCGGATCCAGACCGGCGCGGTCATCTGGTACTCCGGCGTGCCGACGCGCTTGCCCGCGAGGTCCTTCGGCTCGCTTATGCCGGCCTTTGTCGAGACGAAGATGCAGGAATGACGGAAGAATCGCGATGGGAAGACCGGGATCGCAATGAAGGGCGGATCGTCGCGTCCGAGCGATACGGCGTAGGAGGATAGCGACATCTCGGCGACGTCGAACTCGCGGTTCCGCAGCATGCGGAAGAAGGTCTCCTCCACGGGCAGCGCCAGGTAATTGAGGTCGATGCCTTCGGGCCGGATGCTGCCATCGGCGAGCGCGCGGGTGCGGTCGTAGTCCCAGCAGGCGAGCGTGAGGGAGAGTCTCGACATGGATCACACCGTGACCGGGTCGGTGTCGAGCGGGCAGAATAGCCCGTGCCATGCCCCGTCGCGGAAATGGACGTCGCGCGGCAGCTCGATGGCGCAGGAGCGCACGCGCTGCTCCTCGGGGCCGAGGCCGGGGATGGGCTTGCCGTCGCGATTCGCCTTCGCTGCCTTGATGAGCGTGTTGCGCGTCATGATGATGCCGTTGTCGGTCGAGACGAGATGCTCGCGAGTGCGGTCGGCGACCGGCCCCATGCTCTCCTGCAGCGACGCATCCTGCATGCCGATGCCTTCGATGCCGCTGAAGGACACGCCGGCCGCCTGCGCGTGGCGGTCCATCAGGTAGTCGTTGCCCTTGTTGGCGAGCGGGACGAAGGTGCCGGGGACGTACTTCACGTGGATGCCGTGGCCGCCGCGCATGGCGGCGAGCTCCGGCGGCGTCAGCGCGCGGCGCGGGTGATAGCTGATGCTCCAGGCCCAGCAGCTGCGGTCGTCGATCGGGACCCACGCATGGCCGCTGATCGGATGGCCGCCGCGCGGCGGTATCAAGGTGTAGAAGGGCGCGATCCAGGGTGTGATGCGCCAGTAGTATTTGTCGTCACCGGCGTTGCGCCGCGCGCCGATCAGCAGTCCGCCGGCGAAGGGGACGATATCGAAGATCGGCATGCGGTCGCGCTCGTTGTACTCGTTGCCCTTGCTGCCGACGAAGAGCGGGTCGCGCCGGAGCGCGCCGCTGTGCAGGAAGGAGACGTGGCTCGAATCGATGCCGCCTTCCATCGCCTGCAGGTAGTTGCACTCCTGCAGCCGCTTCGAGATGAAGCGGCGCTCGCCCGGCACGAGGGTCCATTCGAGGCCGGGCGGCTCGGGCTTTAGTTCAGGCGGCCCCATATACGCCCATATGACGCCGCCTCTCTCGACGCAGGCGTAGGATTTGAGCTTGATGCGCTGCCGCATGCCCGTCTCTTCAAGCTCCGAGGGCAGGTCGACGCATTGCCCGCTCACATCGTACTTCCAGCCGTGATAGGCGCAGCGGATGCCGCATTCCTCGTTGCGCCCGAACCAGAGCGAGACGCCGCGATGCGCGCAGAATTCGTCGATCAGCCCAAGCCGGCCATCGGTATCGCGGAACGCGAGCAAGCGCTCACCCAGCAGCTGGACGCGCACCGGCGGGCAATCGCGCTCGGGCAGCTCCTCGGCGAGCAGCGCGGGGACCCAATAGCGGCGAAGCAGGTCGCCCATGGGTGTGCCGGCACCGGTTTCGGTGAGGAGCGCGTTCTGTTCCTTGCTGATGGCCATCTCTCGATCTCACCCATGCTCCGACGGGTCGATGCAGATCTTGCCGTCGATGACCTGCGCCGCCCAGACCTTGATCGGGAGGGTGCAGGGCGGCGCCGCCGGCTGTCCTGTCGGGATATGGAAGCGGCCGGCGTGGAACGGGCATTCGATCTCCTCGCCCTCGACGAACCCCTCCGACAGTGCGCCCGGGCCGTGCGTGCACTGGTCCTGCGTCACGTAGAACCGTCCGTCGAGATTGAACACGGCATAGGCCTGGCCGCCCAGCTCGGCGCGCAGCGCGCTGCCCGGCGGAACGTCGGCGCTTTGGCACAGCGCTTGGCTCTTGGAGGCTGTCGTCATGCTTCGGCGGTAAGCTCGCGGCCGCGCGTTTCCGGCAGGAAGAGCAGCGCGCCCAGCACCAGCACATAGGCAAACAGCGCAAAGACGCCGATCGCGGTGCCGAGCGGCATGCGGGCGCTGAGATACCCCACCAGCATCGGAAACATGGCGCCGACACCGCGCCCGAAATTGAAGGCGAAGCCTTGCCCCGAGGCACGGATCGGCGTCGGAAACAGTTCCGTGTAGTAGGCGCCGATGGCGGCGAAGATGCCCGAGGAGAAGAAGCCGAGGGGAAATCCCAGGAAGAACATGGCCGCGTTGCTGATCGGGATGAGCGTATAGGCGTAGACGGTGATCAGCGAGCCTACGGCAAAGACGACGAAATGCTTGCGCCGGCCGATGCGGTCGGTGAGGTAGGAGCCGACGACATACCCGGTGAAGGCGCCGCAGATCATCACGGCGAGGAACCCGCCCGTGTTCAGGACCGAGAGGCCGCGCACGGTCTTGAGGTAGGCGGGCAGCCAGATCGACAGCGTGTAATTGCCGCCGAGCGACCCGGTCGAGATCAAGGCCGACAGGATAGTCGTCTTGAGGATCGGGCGCGAGAAGATGGCGAGGAAACTCGCCTCCTGGCCGCGCTGCTCGCTGCGTTTCCGGCCCGCCTTGAAGACCTCGGGCTCGGCGACGAAGCGGCGGATGACGAACACCAGCAGGGCCGGAAGCAGGCCGACGAAAAAGACCGCACGCCAGGCTTGCGCCTCCGGCAGGACGTAGAAGAACAGCG
>DASVOY010000386.1:0-1828 GCA_036383115.1 Allostellaceae bacterium | reverse complement strand
GCGCGCTGACCGAAGGCAGCCCCGAGCGGCAGCGCATGTGGGACCTGATGCGCAGCCTCGACAACACGCTGGTCGCGGAGGACACCCGGGGACTCCTCGCCTTCATCGATCAGCAGCGCGAGGTGAGGAAGGGGCCGCTCGGCTGCGTCGGCTATTGCATGAGCGGGCCATTTGTCGTCACCGTCGCCGGACGCTTTCCCGAGCGCTTTGCCGCAACCGCGTCAATCTATGGTGCGGGATTGCTGACCGACCGGCCGGACAGTCCGCATCTGCTTGCGCCGCGCATCAAGGGCGAGATCTATTTCGCCTGCGCCGAGACGGACAAATACGCGCCGCTGCCGCTTGTCGGCCAGCTCAAGAGCGCGCTCGAGAGGGCCGGCACCAATTTCGAGATCGAGATCTTTCCCGGCACCGAGCACGGCTTCGCGTTCCCGCAGCGCCACTGCTACCATAAAGCGGCGGCAGAGACGCATTGGGAGCGGCTCTTCGACCTGTTCCGGCGCCGTCTCGGCTGAGCGCGCCGGCAGCGGCCTCTCAGGCGGCGTCGCGTTGCGCCGTCCGCTGCAGGACTTCCTCGGCGAGCGCCGTGATCTCCTGCGCGGCGGGGCTGCCGGCAGCGGCCTCGAGGATGCCCTTGCCCTGGGCCAGCGCGGCGGCGAGCGCCACGCGGTTGCCGATCTGCGTCGCGGCGATGGGCGCGCCGAGCTCGCCGAGCTTCGCCGCCATCGCCTCGGTGAGCTTGGCGCGCGAGGGCACGCGGTTCAGCACCAGGAGCGCCGGTACCCGCTCCAGGCGCGCCAGCTCGAGCGTCGCCTGAGTCGCCCACACATCCATGGGCGAGGGCTGCACCGGCACCAGCACGAGGCTGGCGGCGCGCACAGCGATGCGCGCCTCGGTCTCGGCGTGCGGGGCACTGTCGATGAGCACGATGTCGTGGGTGCGCGCCTGACGCTCGACCTCGGCGGCGACCCGCCAGCCGGTGATCGCGGCGACTTCGATCGCGGCGCTGTCGCCGAGCTTTTCCTGCCGCAAGCGGAACCAGGCGGCCAGGCTGCCTTGGGGATCAATGTCGATGACGGCGACGCGGTGCAGCGCCGCCCAGGCCAGAGCCAGGTGCGCCGCCAACGTGGTCTTGCCGGCGCCGCCTTTCTGCTGAGCGATGGTGATGATCGTACCTGCCATGGTCGGCTCCTCTCGAAAGTACTGACGCGCCTCCCGCGGCGGCGGGTGATTTGCCTGACCGGCCTTTCCGCGACTATATCTCGCGCCGCATGATCGCTGGTGCGCAGCTGCTGTGACCGAATGTCTCACCCCCGCAGAGCTTGACCGCGCCGCGGCGCTGCTACGCGCGGGCAAACTCGTCGCCTTCCCGACCGAGACCGTTTATGGCCTTGGGGCCGACGCCACCAGCGACGCGGCGGTGGCGGCGATCTTCCAGGCGAAGGAGCGGCCGAGCTTCAATCCCTTGATCGTCCACGTCATCGACACGGCGGCGGCGCGCCGGCTGGTCGCTTTCGACGAGCGCGCCGAGACGCTGGCCGAGCGCTTCTGGCCGGGTCCGCTGACGCTGGTGTTGCCGCGGCTTCCGGGTTGCCCGGTATCGCTGCTGGCGAGCGCCGGCCTTGACAGCCTCGCGCTTCGCGTTCCGGGGCACCCCCTTCCGCGCGCCCTCATCCGCGCGGTCGGCCGGCCCATCGCGGCGCCGAGCGCCAATCGCTCCGGCCGCGTCAGCCCGACCCGGGCCGAGCATGTGCTGGACGAACTCGGCGGCCGTATCGCTGCGGTACTCGACGGCGGTGCATGCCGGGTCGGGCTCGAATCGACCGTT
>DASVOY010000385.1:0-2795 GCA_036383115.1 Allostellaceae bacterium | reverse complement strand
ATGATGGAGATCCTCGATGCTGGAGAGACGTGGAGACGGCGGGTGCGGCGGGTGCCGGGCTCGCGCGGCGCGATGGTATCAGCTCCCAGGCGATAGCGAGCGGCGACAGGAAGAGGATCGCGGCGCCCACGCGTGCGACAGTCGGAGAGGCGGCCATCGCGGCAGCCGCCACGATCAGCGAGCCCAGTCCGAAAGCCACGAACCACCGACGAGCCCGAGTCTCATTCACCAAGTCCTGGACCCGCGGGACAGGTCCGCGCCCGAGGCGCGGCGCATAGCGCTCGAGCCAAGCGAGGAATGGCACGATCTTGTAGAGCTGCCCCAGGCCGAGCAAGGAGAGCCAGCCCAGCAGCATGAGCAGCAACAGGGGTGGGACCCAATCCTCGCCGCCATCGGCGGCTCGCGCGACGATCAGTCCCCCGACCGCGACGCCAAGAAATCCGAACGAGACCGCGGCGGTAACGGCGTTCAGCTCGAGCGCACGCCGCTGCCGGCCGCGATAGAGCCGCACCATATCCCAGAGATAAAGGACGATGCCCGCGCCAGCGGCATCTTCGCCGACGGAGATTGCAGGCGACCATGTGCTATCGCCGAGAACGGCGACGATGCCGCCGGTCCAGGCGACGGCGATCCCTCCGGCCATGAGCAGCAGCACGCCGGTTCCGACCGGGCCGCGCTCCTCGCCCGCGAGCATGAACATCGGCAGCAGCTTGTAGCTGACGCCCACGGCGGTCAGCGCGAACCAGCCGCCGATCCCGGCAAGCAGGTGAAGCCGCAATCCTCGCTCGAACAGGAGCGCAACCCAGCCCGGCGCCGACGCGGTGGCGATGGCGCAACCGAAGCCGATGCCGAGCAGCGCCGTCAGCACCAGGAAGACGAGCGCGGCTGCCACGAAGCGCGCCGGCAACGGCAGAGCGGCGGCTCCGCGCAATGTCCAGCCGAGATTGGCGATCGCGGCGAGGAAGCCCAGAAGAACCACCGACCCGCCCAGCGGCAGAAACGCTATCGCAGCCGCCGATCCATCGAGCGCGAGAAACCCGAGCAGCATCGCGGCGAGGCCGATCGTGATCAGGATCAGGGAGACGAACGCCAGGCGGTCGCTCGCCAGAGGGCGGGCCGCGATGACGGGCAGAAACTGGTGGAGTGCCCCCAGCATCAGCACGCTGAGCCAGCCGATGGTCACCAAATGCACCGCCGCCAGCGACCACGGCGCGAGCAGCGGCGCCGCGGGATAGGCGAAGCCGCCTGCGACCAATGCCTCGGCGCCGAGCAAGGCGAGGACGGCGACGGCAAAATAGGCCGGCGTCCAGCGCGATAACCTTGCACCCATCATCGCCGCTCCATTCTGCGCTTCCTTGCTGTGCGATTGAATGTCGCTGCGCCGAAGCAGCCTGTCTTTGCGCCAGAGCAAACTCTGTGCTCGTCGCCGCCAAGCGCGGCGGGTTGGCGGCAGGCTTTGGCCTCCCTATTATTCGAAGGGCATTTCGCAGAGGGAGTGGGAGCGCCGATGGTCCCCAATCTCAGGCCAGATCGTTCGATCCTCGCCGGCGTGCCGCTCTTTGCCGGGCTCGATCCCGCGGCCTGTGACGATGTCCTGGCGGCGGCCCACATTCGGCGCGTCGTGAAGGGCGATCCCGTCTTCGAGCAGGGCGCCGAGGCGAACGCATTCTTCGTCCTGGTCGACGGCCATCTCAAGGCGGTGCAGAGCACGCCCTCCGGACATCAGGTCGTCGTTCATGTCATCAACCCCGGCGAGTTCTTTGGCTGCGTCGTCCTGATGGGGCAGACGCACTACCCGGCCACCGCGCTGGCCGTCAGGGACAGCATCGCCTTGTCGTGGGACGTCGCCACATTGCGCCGGCTCCTCGAGCGGCATCCGGCAATCGCCACCAACGCCCTTGCGGGGATCGGCACTCGCCTGCAGGATGCGCAATCCCGCTTCCGCGAGCTCTCGACCGAGCGGGTCGAGCGCCGGATTGCCCATGCCCTGCTGCGCCTGGTGCGCCACGCCGGCAAGAAGATCGAAGGCGGGGTCGAGATCGATTTCCCCATCACGCGCCAGGACGTGGCGGAAATGACCGGCGCGACGCTACACACGGTGAGCCGGACACTTTCGAAGTGGGAGGGGGAGGGCATTCTCGATGGCGGTCGGCAGAAGATCGTCGTCCGCCAGCCGCATCTCTTGGTCGCGATCGCCGAGGAGCTCGAGGATCGCTAGCCGGAATGGTGGCTAGCTAGCCCTTTCGGGCGGCTGCCGCGAGGTCGGCCAGCAACTCACCCTCGGCGATGCCGTAGATGCGCGCGACCTCGCCGACCGTCTCGAATGGTGACATCACGCAGCCGACGCATGCCATCTTGCGCCGCAGGAACACGCGCGCCGTCTCGGGTTGCGCCCTCAGCAGCCGTTCCACCGTCTGGCCAGGATCAGTATCGATAGCCATCTTCGCCCTCACGCGGCAAGAGCCGGTCACGACGCCCTATGAAGGCGGAGCGCCGCACGCGCACGGCTCAATCGGTCGGGAAGATACGTGGCGCGAGGCGACGCGGCAACCTGCAGGCAAGCTTAGCGATCTCGCCCGCAAGGCGATCGGCCTCACTGTCGAGACCCAGCCAGCGGAGCTTCAGCACATGTTGGCGCAGCTGTAGCCCTTCACTGCATTCTCCTTGGCCATGGTCGCCAAAGACCGGATCGAAATTGCCATCCATCGCTTTCCTCCTTTTGAGCATGCAAGAAACGATCGCATGCGCTCCTCGCCCTGTCCTTGCGATGGAGCAAATTCGCCGCCGATGTTCCT
>DASVOY010000384.1:0-1945 GCA_036383115.1 Allostellaceae bacterium | reverse complement strand
GCCTTCTTCAGCACGCAATTGCCGACCACGAGCAGGTCCAGCTCATTGCCCATGAAGCAGCGGAAGGCGTCTTCCGGCGTGCACACGATCGGCTCGCCGCGCACATTGAAGCTGGTGTTGACCAGCACCGGGCAGCCCGTGCGCGCCTTGAACGCGCTCAACAGCGCGTGGAAGCGCGGGTTGGTCTCCTGGTGCACGGTCTGGACGCGCGCCGAATAGTCGATGTGCGTGACCGCCGGGATGTCCGAGCGCACGACGTTGAGCTTGTCGATGCCGAACAGTCTCTTCTCCGCCTCGGTCATCGCCCTCTGCCGCTCACGCTTCACCGCCGCGACGAGGAGCATGTAGGGGCTGTCGGCGTCGAGCTCGAACCAGTCGGCGACGTCCTCGCGCAGCACCGCCGGCGCGAAGGGGCGGAAGCTCTCGCGGAACTTGACCTTGAGATTGAGCAGCTTCTGCATCGTGGGCGAGCGCGGGTCGCCGAGAATGGAACGTGCGCCCAAGGCGCGCGGACCGAATTCCATGCGTCCCTGGAACCAGCCGAGCGCCTTGCCGTCGATGAGTGCGTCGGTGACGCTGTCGAGCAGCGCGTCCTCGCCGAGCACCTCGAAATCGGCGCCGATCGCGGTGAGGCGCCGCGCGATGTCGGCGCGCCCGTAGGATGGCCCGAGATAGCCGCCGCTCATGCCGTCGCCCTTGTTGCTGGCGACGCGCGGCCGGTCGAGGAACATGTGGTAGGCGCCGAGCGCCGCGCCGACAGCGCCGCCGGCGTCGCCCGCCGCGGGCTGGATCCAGACGTCCTTGAAGGCGCCGTCGCGCAGCACCTCGCCGTTGGCGACGCAGTTGAGCGCGACGCCGCCGGCGAGGCAGAGATTGGCGATGCCGGTCTCGCGCGCCAGCGCCCGCGTGAGGCGCAGCACCACCTCCTCCGTCACCGCCTGCAGCGACGCCGCCATGTCCATGTGGAAATCCTCGAGCCGCTCCTCGGCGCGCCGCGCCTTGCGGCCGAACAGCGCGTCGAAGCGCTTATTCGTCATCTTGAGGCCGGTGCAGTAGTCGAAATAGCGGAGGTCAAGGCGGAACGACCCGTCCTCCTTGAGGTCGAGGAGATGGCGGAGGATCAGGTCCTTGTATTTCGGCTCGCCATACGGCGCGAGCCCCATCACCTTGTACTCGCCCGAGTTCACCTTGAACCCCAGATAGTAGGTGAACGCCGAATAGAGCAGGCCGAGCGAATGCGGAAAGTGGATCTCCTTGATGAGTTCGAGCCGGTTGCTGCGGCCGATGCCGACGGAGGTGCTGGCCCACTCGCCGACGCCGTCCATGGTGAGCGTCACCGCCTCCTCGAAGGGCGACGGGAAGAAGGCGCTGGCGGCATGACTCAGATGATGCTCGGTAAAAAGCAGCCGGTCGCTCCAGCCGCCATTGGCCACGCTGCGGTCGAGCGCCTTGGTCAAGAGCGACTTCTGGAACAGCTTCTCCTTGACCCAGAGCGGCAGCGCCTGGGCGAAGCTCTGGAATCCGCGCGGCGCGAAGGCGAGATAGGTCTCGAGCAGTCGCTCGAATTTGAGGAACGGCTTATCGTAGAACACGACGTAATCGATGCCGTCCGCGTCGACGCCGGCTTCGGCGAGGCAGGCGGCGATGGCGTGCTCGGGGAAGCGCGCATCGTGCTTCTTGCGTGTGAAGCGCTCCTCCTGGGCAGCGGCGAGGAGCTTGCCGTCCGCCACGATCGCCGCGGCGCTATCGTGGTAGAAGGCGGATAGGCCGAGGATGCGCATGCGCCGGGCGGTCAGAACAGCGTGTAGATGAAGGGTGCCACCGCGCTGCCTTGCGCCAGCACGACCAACCCGCCGAAGGCCACCATGATCACGACGACCGGCGCGAGCCAGAGCTTCTTGCGCACCCGCAGATATTGCCACAGCTCGCTAGCGATGCTCATGTC
>DASVOY010000383.1:0-16546 GCA_036383115.1 Allostellaceae bacterium | reverse complement strand
CAGCACCGCCGCCTCGTCCGCCGCCAGGCTCTCGCTGCTGTCGTCCAAAGTCAGCTTCGCGACGCGATCGCCGGCGAACTCGATGCCGCGCAGCCGCGAGCCCAGGCGCACTTCCGCGCCCAGTGCCGCGAGCCGCTTGAGCGCGGGATCGACAAGGCTCTCCGACAATCCCTCCTTCGGTACTAGCGGCCGGCAGGCGCTGCCGCCCGCGCCGAAGCTCTCGCGCAGCACGCGGCCGAGCAGTCGCGCCGCGCCATGCTCGACCTCAGTGTTGAGCGCGGCCACGGCCAACGGCTGCCACAGGCGGCGGAAGATCGTCGCGCGGCGGTCAAGCACGTCGATGATGGTGTCGTTGCGCCGCGCCGCGGCGATGCGGAGCGCACGGAGATAATCAAGCGGGCGCGTGCCCGGCACGCGTCGCCCTGGGTCGAGGAGCCACCATGGCAGCCGGCCGGCATTGGGCCGCACCGCCCAGCGCTCGCCGGTGGCGAGATCGAGGAAGGGATAGGCGGGCTCCTCGGGTCCGATGAGCGTGTTGGCCGCGCCGATCGCGCCGAGATACGCCATCGCCGCGCGGTTGCCGGCGATCAGCAGATGGTTGCCATTGTCGATGCGGCAGCCCAGCGTCGCGTCATGATAGGACCGGCACCGCCCGCCCGCTTGCCGCGCCGCATCGTGCAGCACCACCGCGACCCCCGCCTCGGCGAGACGCAGGGATGCGGCGAGGCCGGCGAGGCCGGCGCCGACGACGTGGACGCGGCGTAGCTTAGGCTGCAAGGACACGAACCGGCAGCATCGATCACAAAAGCCCGTGGCGCAGCGCCAACCAGAGCTTGAGCGAGGTGGGTAGCCTCACTTCCTGGGCCAGATCGTGCCAGCCGCGCCGGCGGAGCCGCACCAGGATCGCATGGTACACCGCACCCATCACAGCCGCCGGGCGCATGGCGCGGCGCGGGCACTCGCGCATCGCCACCTGCGCCTCGGCGAAGCGCCGCTCGGCGAGAGCGGCAAGCTCATCGCAGACAGCGCCGACGCGCGCATCGCGCAGCACCGCGCGGGGCTCGGCCGCGGCGATGCCCTGCGCGACGAGCAGCTCGCGCGGCAGATAGAGGCGGCCGCGCGCAGCATCCTCGTCGAGGTCGCGCAGGATGTTGGTGAGCTGCAATGCACGGCCGAGCGCGCCCGCAACGCGATCCGCCGCCGCACTATCGTTGCCGAAGATGCGCACCGAGAGCCTGCCCACCGCGCTCGCGACACGGTCGCAATAGAGGTCGAGCTCGGCGAGCGAGGGCGCGCGGATGTCGGCGGCGGCATCCATCTCCATGCCGTCGACGATGGCGAGGAAATCCTCGCGCCGGAGCTTGTAGTCCTCTGCGCAATCCGCGAGCACGCTGGGGAGGCCGCCGCTGGGATGCCCGGCATAGATCGCGTCGATCTCGCGGCGCCAGCGCGCGAGGCCGGCGCGCTTCAGCGCCGGCGGATCGTCGCTGTCGGCGATGTCGTCGACCTCGCGGCAGAAAGCATAGACCGTGTACATCGCCTCGCGCCGCGCCTCGGGCAGCAGTCGCATCGCCCAGTAGAAAGATGTGCCCGCCGCGGCGACACGCGCACGGATGGCGGCGCGTGGGTCGCCCGGCGGCTCGTGCTGGAGCGCCGCGCTCACCCCTGCCCCCAGCGGCGGCCGCGCCACAGCCCGACGACAAGCGCGCGCGCGAAGTCGCCGCCGGTAAGCGCGACGCGCTGCGCGACCGGATCGCCGCGCCGCAGCCGCCGCGCGAGCCGCTCGGCCAGGCTGACGATCATGCCGGTCTCGCGCCGCAAGCCCGGACTCTGCACCGACGCCGGCAATCCGCGCGCGGTCGCAATCAGTTCGTCGGTGCTGTCGAGCAGCCGGTCGATGACGCGGCGCAAGCCCGGGCTCGACCGCGGCAGCGTGAGGTCCTCGATGCGGCTGGCGCAATCGGCGAGATCCTGCTCGGGCAGGTAGACGCGGTTGAGCGCGCGGTAATCCTCGGCGCAATCTTGCAGATGATTGAGCACCTGCAGCGCGTCGCAGAGCGGGTCGGAGAAAATCCAGGTGTCGCGCGACTCGCCGTGCAGCTCCAGCACCTGCCGCCCGACCGGCGAGGCCGAGTAGCGGCAGTAGGTCATCAGCTCGCCCCAGTCGCGATAGCGCAGCTTGGTCGCATCCATGCGGAAGGCGCGCAGCAGATCGTGGGAATGCTGCGGCGTGGTGCGGGTCTCTCGAAGGCTCGCGCGCAAGGCGACGGCGGCGGGCGCGTCGTCGCCTGGCGCGCCGTCGAGCACCTCGCCCATGCGGTCGAGGCGGCGCAGCTTCTCGTCGGCGGAGAGCTGCGGATTGTCCGCGATGTCGTCGGCCTCGCGCGCGAAGCGGTAGAAGGCATGCACATGAGGCCGGAGCTCGCGCCGGATGAGCCAGGAACCGACCGGGAAATTCTCGTCCGTCCGGCCTTTGCCCGATGGCGTCTCGAGCGTGGCAGTCAGCTCTGACTGCGCCATTGCACCCTGCCCTTCCATTCGCCGCCCGCGCCCTGCCAATGGCGCCGCGCCGAGTCCAGCGTCGCCGCGAGATAGACCAAGGCGATGCCCGGCAGCAAGGGGGCCCAGAGCGGCGCCAGGCGATAGAACCGCACCATCGGCAGATAGGCCAAGCTCATGGCAAGCCATGCCGTGCCGGCGAGCCAGGCGGCCGCCCCACCCGCAAGCACGAGCGCCGGCGGCACGAGATATGTGACGGCGAGGCCCAGCACCGTGCCCGCGAGCAGCAGCGGCGAATGCTGAAGCTGCGCGTAGGCGGTGCGGGCGATCATGCGCCAGATGTCGCCGAGGCCCGGATAGGGTCTGAGGCTCCGCGTCTCGCGGGTGAGGCCGAGCCAGATCGAGCCGCCGCTCTGCTTCACCGCCTTGGCCAGCGCGCAATCATCGATGAGCGCGTTGCGGATCGCGGCGAAGCCGCCGATGCGGCGATAGGCGCTCCGCCGCAGCAGCACGCAGCCCCCAGCCGCGGCCGCCGTGTTCTTGCTCGGATCGTTCGACCAGGCGAAGGGGTAGAGCATGGCGAAGAAGAATACGAAAGCCGGGACCATGAAGCGCTCGGCGAGGCTGCGGCAGCGCAGCAGCACCATGAGCGAGACGAGATCGCGCCCGTCGCCCTCGAGCCGGGCAGCGAGCTGGGCGAGATTCGAGCGGTGATGCGCGATGTCGGCGTCGGTGAAGAGGAAAAGCTCCGGCTCGTCACCCTGCTCCTCGACCTGCCGCACGCCTTCGGCGAGGGCCCAGAGCTTGCCCGTCCAGCCTGGCGGCAGCGCCCGCGCGCCGAGCACGCGAAGCCGCTCGCTCTTGCCGAGCCGCGCAGCGGCCGCGCGCGCGATGTCGGCCGTGCCGTCCTCGCTGTGGTCGTCGATCAGCACGACCGAGAAGCGGCCGGGATAATCCTGCGCGAGCAGCGACGACACCGCCTCGCCGACCACCGCCGCCTCGTTGCGCGCCGGCACCACCGCGACGACGCTCGGCCAGCGTGCTGGCGGCGGCATCGGCGCGGGCAAATGCGCGAGCCAGAAGAAGCCGCGGAACAGCAGGAGATAGAGCCAGATGGCGAGGGAGAGCCCAGCCACCGCCATCGGCGCCACGGCCACGCTCATGCTTCGAGACGCGATGCTTTCCATCGCTCCTCAGCATGAGGACAAACTTGGTGCCTCGTCCTGAGGAACGGTCCAAAGGACCGGACAACCCGTCCGATCGCGTTGCGATCGTACCCTCCGGGCCGGGCCGTCGCAGGCCGGGCGGATTGTCCGAAGGACGAGTGGGAGGAGCGACGGGCGCCCGCACTCACGGGCACATCCCCGCCTCTCGGAACCACGCGATCGCATCCGTGAGCGCCACCTCGGCGGGGCGCGCGGCGTAGCCGAGGTCGCGCGCGGCCTTGGCGGAGGAGAAGAACATCTTGTGGCGCGCCATGCGCAATCCATCCAGCGTGACGAAGGGCTCACGCCCGGTGACGTGTCCCACCATCTCGGCGACAACGGCGACCGGCCAAATGGCGGGGATCGGCACCTTGATCGTCGGCGGCCTGCGCCCGGTCAGCGCGGCGATCCGGGCGAGGATGTCGGCGAGCGTCAGGTTCTCGCCACCGAGGATGTAGCGCTCGCCGATGCGACCCTTCGCCTCAGCGAGCAAATGGCCTGCCGCGACATCATCGACATGGACCAGGTTGAGCCCGGTGTCGACGAAGGCCGGCATGCGCCCGGAGGCCGCCTCGACGATCATCCACCCGGTCGGCGTCGGCTTCACGTCGCGCGGGCCGATCGGCGTCGATGGGTTGACGATAATCGCCGGCAGGCCGCGCTCGCGGATGAGCGCGTCGACCGCCCGTTCCGCCAGGAACTTCGAGCCCTTGTAGGGGCCGATCATGTCGTCGACGGCGCTCGGCGTTGTCTCGTCGGCAGGGCTGCCGTCCCCGGTGAGGCCGATCGTGGCGACGCTGCTGGTGTAGACGACGCGCTTCACGCCCGCCGCCAGCGCGGCGTTCATCAGCGCGCGCGTGCCGTCGACATTGGCGGCGTACATCGCCGCGGGATCGCGCACCCAGAGACGATAATCGGCGGCGACGTGAAAGAGCGCGCCGCAACCCGCGAGCGCCTCATCGAAGGAGTCGTAATCCTCGAGCGAGCCGTAATAGACGTCGACATCGAGATCGGCGACGTTGCGCCGATCGCTGGACGGCCGCAGCAGCACGCGCACGCGCCGCCCCGCCGCCAGCAGCGCCCGCGCCACGGCGGACCCGACGAAGCCGGACGCGCCGGTCACGAGCGCGGGTTGGTCGGTCGCGCTCATCGGAGGCGAGGCCCCTCACCCTCCCGCCGCGCGCCGCGCGCCGTTGCCGGCGAAGCGCGACGCCGCATCGCGCGCCGCGCGGTCGGTGTCGTAGATGTCGTCGAGGCTGTCGATGCGGCAATCCGGCAGCGCCGCGAGCGTCTCCTCGACGATGGCAGCGATGTCGAGGAAGCCGATGCGACCGTCGAGGAAGGCCGCCACGGCAACCTCGTTGGCGGCGTTGAGCACGGTGGGCGCGCCTCCGCCGCTCTGGAGTGCCGTGCGCGCGAGGCGCAACGCCGGGAAGCGCAACGGATCGGGCGCCTCGAAGGTAAGCCGGCCGAGCTGCGCCAGATCCAGGCGCGGGCTCGGCGCGGCGATGCGCTGCGGCCAGCCCAGCGCGTTGGCGATGGGCGTGCGCATGTCGGGCGAGCCCAGCTGCGCCAGCACTGAGCCGTCCTTGTAGTAGACGAGGCCGTGCACCACCGATTGTGGATGCACCACGACCTCGACGCGCTCGCTCTCGAGTGCGAAGAGATGACGGGCCTCGATGACCTCGAGCCCCTTGTTCATCATCGTCGCGGAATCGACCGAGATCTTGGCGCCCATGTTCCAGTTGGGGTGCTTTACCGCCTCGGCCGGCGTCACTGCCGCCATCGCCGCCAGCGGCCGCTCGCGGAACGGCCCGCCGCTCGCCGTCAGCACAATGCGCTCGATGGCGTGCGCCTGGTCGAAATCGAATACCTGGAAGATGGCATTGTGCTCGCTGTCGACCGGCAGCAGCCGCGCGCCGTGCTGGCGAGCCTCGCGCATCACCAGCGCCCCGGCGCAGACCAGCACTTCCTTGTTGGCGAGCCCCACCAGCGCGCCCTGCCGCACCGCCGCCAAGGTTGGCGCGAGCCCGGCCGCGCCGACGATCGCCGCCATGACCCAGTCGGCCGGCCGCGACGCCGCCGCGGCCACCGCTTCGGCACCGGCTGCGACCTCGATGCCGCTGCCGTCGAGCAGCGCCTTGAGCTCGCGGTACTTGCTCTTGTCGGCGACGACGGCGAGCTTCGCCTTGAGCTGACGCGCCTGCTGCGCCAGCTTCTCGGCGTTGCGCTGCGCCGTCAGCGCCTCGACGACATAGGCGCGGGGGTCGGCCGCCACCAGCTCGACGGTGTTGCAGCCGACCGAGCCGGTCGAGCCCAGGATCGTGACACGCCGCGGCGCCGTCCGGCCCGCGCCGGCGGAGGGACGAGACGGGTTCTCGCTCATTCGAGCCAATTCTCCTAAAGGTCGGGCCCTGATGGCAGCCTTTCTACCCTGTGCTTACCGATAACGCGGCCCCTACGCCAGCGTAAACGGTGCTGGGGGTCATTGCGGCGTTCGGCCGCTCTCGGCCTGTCTCGCCGTCACCCGGTCCCTGAGCCGTATCAGGCGCCGGTCGCGGATGCCGAGCTCCTCGAGATGCGCGACGGTGTTGAAGAGATATGTGGCGCAAGCGCCCAGCGGCCCTTGCGCCTCGGCGATCGAGGCGATGATGCGGTCCTCCGGCAGCCTGCCGGCATAGCGCTCGTGCCGGCGGTTGATGAGGAAGGCGATGGCCTGGAGCGGCCCCTCCTTGGTCACCGCCGTGACCCAGCGCGGCGCGTAGGCGCCGGTCAGCATCTCGCGCCGCCACACCACCTCGAGCTCCGCCGCCGCCTGGGCCTCGGCGATGCGGTAGGCGATGCCGCGGCAAGCGCCGCCCCGCTCCAGCCCGAGCATCAGCCCGGGCTTCGCCCTGGTGCCGCGGCCGGTATGTGACCACAGACAGAAGCAGCGGTGATAGCCATGCACGGTGCCGACGCGCTTCTCGGCATAATGGATGAGAGGGTTCCAGATCAGCGAGCCATAGGCGAAGAGCCAGACATCGCCGCCCTCCGGCCGCTGATCGAGCACCGCCTGAAGCGAGGCACGCTGCTGCTCCGGGCTGAGCAGCCGCGCCTCGGGATCAGTCGCCTGGACAAGGGCGCGCAGCGAATCGCCGAGGATGGCCTCGCGGGTGAGAGAGAGCGGCGGCGTGGTACGGGGCATCAGCGGGGAAGCGACAGGAGGCGGTCGCCGATCATAGCGGAGCGGGCCCGCAGGCGAAACACGGGCCGCCGGCGGGTAGTGGGTCAGCTTGACCTTTCGACCTGAAGGTACTCCTCTCCGACCCAGATTGTGTCTTGCGAGGGAGTCCCTCCAAGCACCTCACCCACCTCAAGCATCGCCAATAGCTGAGCCAATCCGTCTATTCTTTTCACCTCGGTGACGACGAACCACTTGCCAAGACATTTCTCAAAGAGGCTGCGCGTCTGTAGATGTTCGTCGTCCTTTGCATGGGGGGGATGCCGATGAGCTTAACCCTGTCTCCCGCCTTCATGCTGCCGCCATCGCCTTCTGTGCCGCCGCGCAATCGTGCACCACGCGGGCGAAACTTTCAAACTGACCCACTACCCGCCGGCGCCGCGCCACAGCGTTGACACCCGTGGGGAGCGCGCCCTAACGTCGCGCACAAATCAAAGTCAATGGGAAACGCCCGATGATCCGTAAGATTTCCGCCTCGCTGTTGCTGAGTCTTGTCGCTTTTGCCGGACCAGCATGGTCGGCCGACGCGCCGGCCGAGATCAAGCTCGGTACGCTCTACGCCTCGTCGGGGCGCTACGCCAGCATCTCCATGCCCGTCCATGACGGGCTCAAGCTATGGATCGACCAGAAGAACGCCGAGGGCGGCGCCTACGTCAAAGCCTTCGACAAGAAGATTCCGCTGAAGCTCGTCGCCTATGACGACCAGAGCAACACCGGCACCGCGGCGACGCTCTACAACCAGCTCATCACCCAGGACAAGGTCGACATTCTCATCGCCGATTCGGGCTCGGTCCTGACCTCGGTCGCGGTGCCGATCGCGCGCGACAACAAGATGCTGCTGATCGACCAGACCGGCACCGGCGCCTCCTTCTTCACGCCGGACAATCCCTACATCGTGCTGATGGCCGATCCGGTGTCGACCATCTGGCCGAAGCCGCTCGCCGATTTCATCACCCGCGACGGGCCGCAGCTCGGCATCAAGAAGGTGGCGCTGATCTACGCCACCAACGAGTTCACGGGCACGCAGGCCAACGCCGTGCGCAAGTTCATCAAGGAATCCGGAAGCGGCGTCGAGTTCGTCTACGACAACGGCGTGCCGACGGAGACCTCGAACTACACCGTGCTGATCAACAACATCCGCGCGGCAAAGCCCGACGCGGTGATCCATCTGGGCTACGCGCCCAATGACATCGCCTTCCTGCGCAATCTCCAGGACAGCGGCGTCAAGTTCAAGATGCTGTTCTGCATCTATCCCGGGCTCGAGACCGAGCTGCTGGAGAAGAATGTCGGCGCGCGCGGCCTGAATGGAGTCTTCACCTACGTGCCGTCCTCGGAGATCGCCTACAAGACCGATTTCGGCATGAGCCTGCCGGAGTTCAAAAAGGCGTGGGATGCGAAATACGCCGACGGCAAGGTCGAGTTCGGCTTCAACTCCGTGGCGGGCTACACGACCGGCCTGGTGCTGGAGAAGGCGCTGTCGGTGACCGACAGCCTCGATCAGATGGCGCTGAGGAAAGCGATCTTCAGCCTCTCCGGCAAGCTGCGCACCCTCGACGGCGCGTTCGAGCTCGACCAGACCGGCGCGCAGATCGGCGAGATCACGCCTTTGGGGCAGCTCGCGGCGGAGAAGGGCGGCCACATCAAGTTCGTCACCATCTACCCCCACGACGTCGCCACCGGCAAGCCGACCTATCCGGCGCCGTGATCGAAGATCGAGACGGTTCGCCCCCCTCCCTCTCCCTCCCTCTCAAGGGGGGAAGGGAATGACTCAGAGCGAGGCGTTTTCCCCCTCCCCCCTTGAGAGGGAGGGCTGGGGAGGGGGGTGTCGCCGCACCGCTGTTGTTCGCCTGCATCGATGCTGACCTACACCCTCCTCGCCGGTCTTTTCTTCGGCCTCTATTTCAGCCTGGTCGGGCTCGGGCTCAACCTCGTGTTCGGCGTCATGCGCATCGTCAACCTCGCGCATGGCGACTTCCTCATGCTCGGCGCCTTCGTCGCGTTCTGGCTCTACAATCTCTATGCATTCAATCCCGTGGCGTCGGTGCCGATCGCGTTCCTGCTGTTCCTCGTGCTGGGCTTGCCGCTCTATTACCTGCTGGTGCCGCGGCTCTTGACGGCGCGCGATCCGGAGATGCTGTCGATCATCCTCTTCTTCGGCTTCTCGCAGGTGATCGAGGCCATCACCACCATCGCCTTCGGCACAAGCGAGCGCTCGATCCCCGGCATCGCCATCGGCGACGCTGTGCAATGGATCGCCGAGCATGTGTTCCGTGTGGATTACGATCCCGGGCCCGTTGAGCTCTTCGGCCAGTCCTTCCCGATCGCCTGGGTGGTGAGCGGCACGGTGAGCGCGCTCGCCGTGCTGTTCATCTATCTCTATCTCTACCGCACGCGGCTGGGTTACCTGACGCGCGCGGTGATGGTGCATCGCGAGGAGGCGATCAGCACCGGGATCAACGTGCACCGCGTCTCCGCCATCGCCTTCGGCATCGGCACCGGCCTCGCCGCCATCGCCGGCATCTTCGCGCCCTTCATGCTGGGCTCGATCACGCCGGCGATGGGCGTCGATGTCACCATCACGTCCTTTGCCGTGATCGTCATCGGCTCGCTCGGCAACCCGCTCGGCACCGTGCTGGGCGGCATCCTCTACGGCATCTCCTACATGTTCATGCAGAGCTACTTCAGCTCCTGGGCCAACCTCCTGCCCTACCTGCTGCTCATCGCCATCCTGCTGGTGCGCCCGAGCGGCCTCCTCGGCCGGCAGGTGCGCCGTGCCTAGGCTGCTGCGCCGCACCCTCTTCATCCTGCTTCCGGTGGTGGCGATCCTGGCGGTGCTGCCGGCCGTCTACAGCAACCATCTGCTGCTGTTCAATTTCATCGTGTTCATGGCGCTGGCGCAGGGCGTCAACATCATCTACGGCTTCACGGGATACCTGCCCTTCGGCTATGTCGGATTCTTCGGCGCCGGCGCCTATGGCTTCTCGCTGATGGTGATGCACCTCCAGGCATCGCCCTTCCTGGCGCTCGGCGCGGCGGCGCTCGCGGCGGTGCTGCTGGGGCTGCTGCTGACGCCGCTCTTCCGCCTCAGCGGCGCCTATTTCTCGATCGCCAACCTCGCCGCCGCGCTCGCGGTGCTGCAGGTGGTGTCGAACCCCGCGCTCGAGGACGTGACCAAAGGCCCCTATGGCGTGAGCCTCTCGGGCGTCTTCAATCCGGCACTCGCCTATGGCGTCGCCCTCGCCATCCTCGCCGCGACCTTGTTCCTGGTGATCTGGCTCAAGAACTCGCGCTTCGGCATGGCGCTGCAGGCGATCCGCGAGGATTCGATCAGCGCCGCCATGGCGGGGATCGACGTGGTGCGCGAGCGGGTCATCGCCTGGCTGCTCTCGGCGCTCATCGCCGGGCTCGTCGGCGGCGTCTTCGCCTGGTACATCTCGGTGTTCTATCCCGAGACGGTGTTCTCCGGTGAGATCAGCATCTTCGCCATCGTCTTCGCGCTCTTCGGCGGCACCGCGACGATCCTCGGGCCGATCCTTGGCGTCGTCATCCTCTACGGCATCTACAACGCCATCGGCATCTCGACGCCGCAATATTTCCAGCTCATCTACGGGCTCCTGATCATGGGCCTCGTGCTGTTCCTGCCCAACGGGCTCGTCTCGATCTTCCGCCGCTGGGGGATCGATGTCCCCTGAGCAGCGCGATCCCCTCCTCGCCGTCGAGAACCTCGTCAAGAAGTTCGGCGGCTTCCGCGCGCTCGACAGCTTGAGCTTCGACCTGAAGCCCGGCGAGATCCTCGGCCTCGTCGGCCCCAACGGCTCGGGCAAGACCACCTGCATCAACGTCATCTCCGGCCTCTATCCGCCCGATGGCGGCGAGGTCTGGTTCGACGACCGCCCGATCGGCGGGCTGCCCTCGCACCGCCTCGTCCATCTCGGGATCAACCGCACCTTCCAGGTGCCGAAGCCGTTCCTGACCCTGACGGTGCGCGAGAATGTCGAGGTGGCGAACGCCTATGGCCGCAATCCCGAGGGCTGGGTCGATGTCGACGAGCTTTTGGGTTCGCTCGATTTGAAGCCGCTGGCCGCGCGCCGCGCCGGCGAGCTCAACAGCGCGCAGCAGAAGATGCTCGACCTGGCCCGCGCGCTTGCCACCGGCCCGCGCCTCCTCCTCGTCGACGAGCTCGCCGCGGGCTTGAACCCGGCCGAGCTCGCGCGCGTGGCCGAGCGCCTCAAGGATCTTGCGCGCTCCGGCATCGCGCTCCTCGTCGTCGAGCATCTTATGGGCTTCATCGACCAGATCACCGACCGTGTCATCGTCATGAACGCCGGCAAGGAAATCTTCGAGGGCATCATGGCCGACGCCGTCTACGACAAGCGCGTCGTCGAAGTTTTTTTGGGTGGCGACGATGCGGGCTGAGACGCTCTTGGACGCGATCGGCCTCGAGGCGGGCTATGGCCGCGTCCAGGTGCTGTGGGGCGTCGACCTCGCGGTGCGCGACCGCGAGACGGTGGTGCTGCTGGGCGCCAACGGCGCCGGCAAGACGACGCTGTTGAAGACGCTCTTGGGCCTCATCGCCGCGTGGAAGGGCGGCATCAGCTTCGGCGGCGACGACATCACGCATCTGCGCACCGATCGGCGCGTCCGGCGCGGTATCGTCTACATGTCGGAGACGGCGGTGTTCCCCGGCATGACCATCGAGGAGAACATCCGCATCGGCGGCCAATTCCTGCCGCGCGCGAAGCTCAAGCAGCGCGCCGCCGAGCTCTACGCCATCTTCCCGGCGCTCGCCGAGAAGCGCCATGCGCTGGCGTCGAGCCTCTCCGGCGGGCAGCGCAAGATGCTCGGCATCGCCAAGGCGCTCGCCGGCGATCCACGTCTTCTCGTCATGGACGAGCCTTCCGCCGGCCTTTCGCCGCTCTTCGTCAAGGAGGTGATCCGCGTGCTCGGCCAGTTCCGCGGCCGCGGCCTGACCCTCCTGATTGCCGAGCAGAACGTGAAGTTCCTCGAGCTCGCGGACCGCGTTTACACCTTGGATGGCGGCCGCATCGGCTTCACCGGCACCGTCGCCGCCATGCATGAGAACGACGCGCTGCGGCGGGCATATTTCGGCTTGAAGTGACGGCTGGCGCGCGGGAGAAGTGATGTCTCCGACGAAGACGATACTCGCCGCGATCGCGCTGCTTTGCGCCGCCGCCCCGCCGACCGTGGCGGCGGATACTGAAGTCCCCCGCGTGGCGTTCTTCGGCTTCGCGCTCATCAACACCTCGCTCGAGCCGACCACGCCGGACGAGGAGCGGCGGCTGCGCATGCTCGACGATCTCCTGCGCGAGAAGCTCGAGGCGTCGGGCCGCTTCAAGGTCGTGCCGATCCCGCCGGGGCTGCAGAAGGAGATCGCGCAGGGACCCGAGATCCGCAACTGCAATGGCTGCGAGCGCGACTATGCCAAGCGCGCCGGCGCCGATTGGGCGGCGTGGGGCACGGTGCAGAAGGTCTCGAACCTCATCCTCAACATCAACCTCTACATGGAGGATGCGCGGAGCGCGCAGATGCAGTTCGCCAAGAGCGTCGACATCCGCGGCAACACCGACGAATCCTGGCGCCACGGGCTCGACTACATGCTGCGCCACAACCTCTTCGGCGAGCCCTGACGAGACGATGGCGGCATCAATACCCGGTTAACCTCCGCGGCTCATCCTGTCTGTCGAAGCACGCGCCTTGCTGCGGCAGAGGAGGGTGCCATGCCGGATGTGTCGAAGCTGAAGCTCCTGTCGAAGCATGCTTTCGCGGCGCTGGGCTACGACGCCATCGCCTATCTGAAGCGGGTCGAGGCGAACGGCTTCGTCGCCTATGTCGTCCACGCTGCGGACGGGAATTATCTCTGCGAGTTCGCCGATCGCGAGAGCGCCTGCGCGGCGCTGCGCGAGCACGACATCGAGCCCGTGAGCATCCACTGACATGGACGAACCGCGGCAAGCGGAGGCATCGGCGATCGGCCGCTTCCTGCTCGAGGAGGCCCGCGCCGACGCCGACGAGGCGCGGGCGCTCGACCTCGACGGCGTCGACGAGGGCGTGCGGTAGCGCGGCCCTACCCGTCGGTCTTCGCATCGGGCGATGCCGTTTCGATGAGGCGCTTGAGCCGCACGAGCTGCTCGGCGAGCACGGCATCGGTCTTTTTCGACCAGTCGGCAAAGCCTTCCGGCATATAGCCGCCCAGGGCATAGGTCAGCGTCACCTCGGTGCCGCCGCCGCTGGCGGCCAGGCGAAAGCTCATGGCGCCTTCGACGCCTTGCGCCTGCAGCGGGCCGAGCGCGCCGCGCAGGCGGAGTTCCTTTCCCGGCATGGCGAGCACGATCAGCTCATGCTGGACCGCACCGCCATTCGCGAGCTTCTCGCAGAAGCACCCGCCGGGGCGCGCGTCGAGCGTGAGGTTGGCCGACCTTCCCGAGAACGTGTGCGTCGAGCTCCACCAGCGCGACGGCTCGACGAGCGCGGCATAGACCCGCTCGGGCGCGGCGGCGATCTCGGCCGTCTCGCGCACCTGGAAGCCGTTCTGGGCGACGTCGACGACCGCCGCCGCCGCCGGGCTCGCGGCGCCCATCGCGAGGATCAGCGCCGCGCCGCAACGAAAAGATCCGGTGATCATGGTGGTCCTCCGATGTGCGTGAACGAAGCTAACCGGCGGCTTCCTGCGCGAAGCGCTCGAGCAAGCCGGCCCAGCCGTCCGGCGCGTCGATGGCGGCGCGCATCGCCTCGGCCGTGTCGCCGGCGCGCTCGAGATGACGGTGCTCGAGCTCGACGCGGGTCGCGTCGGCGCCGTCGGGAATGAACGTCACCTCGACCTCGGTGACGAGGCCGGGGTCGTACTGGAAGCGGCCGTTGAGCTGCCATGTCAGCAGCAGCCGTCCCGGCGGCTCCCAGGCCAGCACCTTGCCCCAGTCGCATTCCGAGCCGTCCTCGCCGCGCTCGAACCAGCGCCCACCGGCGCGCGGCTCGATCACCACCTCTTTCTGGCGCGCGCCCGAGGCCAGGATCGAATGCCCCTTCGGCCACCAAGTGCCGGTGGTGAAGACCTTGAAGGCGCGCGCCGGCGGCGCCTTGACGCGGATGGTCTTGCGGACGGGCGCGAAGGTGATGGTGCGGCTCATGTTCTACCTCTCCTCGGATGTTTCTGCGTCGATGGCGGCTTGAAACGCGTCGAGCGCGCTGTCCCAGAACTGGTCGAGCCAGCGCCGCAGCGCGCCCAGGCCCTGGGGATCGATCTCGTAGATGCGCCGGGCGCCATCGCGATGCTCGCGCACCAGCCCGGCCTCCTTGAGTACCTTCAGATGCTGCGACACCGCCGGCCGGCTGACCGGCATCCCCTTGGCGATGCCCCCGACCGGCTGGGGTCCCGACCGCAGCCGTTCGAACACCCCGCGGCGGGTGGGATCGGCGAGAGCGGCCAAGGCACTCTCGTAAGACATGGCTTACCGTAAGTCATAACTTACCAGACGTCAAGCGTCCTGACCGGCGGTTGCGCGACGGCGGACATGCAACCGCTCGCGGTGTGACCTGCGTCACACCCGACTCAGCCGGGGACGTGGAGACTGCCGCGATAGGGCACCTGCGGAGCGGTCACCCTGATATATCAGCTAGGCTGTCACGTGGCATATAAGTCTCTGATATATAAGAAGATCCTTCGTTTGGACGGTCAATTTACGATGGGCGGGCAAGAACTTTCCCGCCACAATGGCGGCAGCCGGGAACGGCATCGGGAGCGAGGACGGGATCATGCATGAGCTGCAGCCGCATCCGGGTGCGGAACGAGCCGCGAGCCCTGCCGTTCCGCCGGCGCAGCCGGCGGCCACGGTAATGACACGGCTGGAGCACTGGCGTCACGTCTTGACTGGGCTCGAGCGCGAGGCGGCCGAGACCAGGCACGCCGACATCGAGCTGCTGCTCGGCATGACCATCCTCGCCGTCGAGGACGCCATCGCGGCCGCGAGCGGCGTGGTGGGCCACGGGAACACGACGCACAGCGCATCGGGCTTCCGTTCGCTCTCCGCTCGAAAAGGACCAGCAGCGGAGCGCCGCGGCCGCCGATAGCCTAGGGAATGACGACGAAGCCCGTCGGGCTGGTGAAGAAGAAGCTGCTCCCGCCCGGGAGCACGATGGACCTCTGGACGATGACCGGCCGCGCCGGAAAAAATGCATGCGGCACGAAGGGGCGCCGGACGATGATGATCGAGCGGTTCGCCAGGGGCCGATGCACGAAGAAGGGGTGCCCGACAAACGCCGATCCGCCAAGGATCACGACCGTGCGATGGCCGTGGTGGTGCCCTCCCGCAACGGCGGCGGACGGCGCAGCGAGGGCCGCGAGCGCGACAAGCGCGACGAGCGAAGCGACGATCTTCATGATGGGTGCGCCCCTCATGAGGCGGCATGAAATCGTAGCACCGGAGGGCCGCGGCGGGCCTTCACGTTCGATTGAGATGACCTCCGATGGCACGGCCGGCCGTTCGACATGCCGATGGGTTGCTCGCCAAGGCTGGCGTGGGGCGAAGGCCCAACCATCCGTCGCCCTGCAGATCGTTCCGAGCGGCCCACGATTGCAGAGCCGGTGCGTCAGCCCGGCGGGAACTGCTTCATCGCGGTGGCCGTGGCGAGCGTCTTGCCGTTGGCGTCCTGCGCCTCCACGGTCCATTGGTAGCGGTGTTGCCCCGAGGGCGGGCACGGGCCTTTGTACGTGAAGGCGCCGCGCTCGATGCGGCTTTGCGCGCGATAGGGCACCGTGCCGCCGCCATGCGGAAAATTCGGCGCGTCCAGATCCTTCATGGCGAAACGGAGCGCCTTCGTCCCCGCGGGAACGCCGCTCACGGAGAAGGGCGGCGATTTCGGGTCGAAGCACGGCGCCGTGCCCTCCCAGGTGAAATCCACGGCGAAGTTCGATTGAGCGTGCGGCATGCCACCCCCGATCAGAACGAGCACCGCCGCGAGGGCGGCCAGTCGCTTGAGCATGGAACGCTCCTGGTCAGCGATGGGCAGCGAAAGAGCTTGGGCGGTGCGGGCGGGATATTCCATGCGCTCGTTTTGCACGACAATCAAGCCCGGAGCGGAGAAGGCGCGCGATGATCGCGAGACTCCTCATCCAGACCACGGCTTGGCGCTGCCGTGTGCGGCCTATCGGTCTCGGATGGGATTTGCGCATGGCAGCGGTTCGCCAGCTGTCAGCCGCCATCGCCATCAATGATCGGTCGTCCGTACATCTGCCTGTACATCTCATCGACCTGCGGTGAGTTGACTGATGGTGGCGGCGCACAGGCTGCGAGCGAGACCGCAAAGAGCGCGATGAGGATAAGACCGACATCCCGGCGGCGGCGCGAAGCGAGGCGCATGGCTAGTCTCCCTTTCCGAGGGTGCGGACATCAGGAAGGGAGATATGGCCAGCGGCCCAACTCGACGAGAGCGCCGTTCGCTCAAGAAAGCGTGAATGCGCGCGGTTGAGCGTGAGGCGGCCCGCGGAGGGTGGCATGGGGGGATTTCCCGGCCGACCACCCCGCGCCTGCCCCAACGAAAATTGCGGGGCCGCCACGCAGCGCTTGCGCCAAGGCGTCCTGCGGCGTCCAACGTGCCCGCCTCG
>DASVOY010000382.1:0-5779 GCA_036383115.1 Allostellaceae bacterium | reverse complement strand
TCGTCGCGGGAGCCAAGTTCCGTGGCGAGTTCGAGGAACGCCTCAAGGCCGTGCTGGCCGAGATCACCGCGGCGCAAGGCGAGATCATCGTCTTCATCGACGAGCTGCATACGCTCGTCGGCGCCGGCAAGGCCGAAGGTGCCATGGACGCGTCCAACATGCTGAAGCCCGCCCTGGCGCGGGGCGAGCTGCATTGCGTCGGCGCCACCACCCTCGACGAGTACCGCAAGAACATCGAGAAGGATGCCGCGCTGGCGCGGCGCTTCCAGCCCGTGTTCGTCAACGAGCCCTCGGTCGAGGACACCATCTCGATCCTGCGCGGCATCAAGGAGAAGTACGAGCTTCATCACGGCGTCCGCATCACCGACGGCGCCATCGTCGCCGCAGCGACGCTGTCCAACCGCTACATCACCGACCGCTTCCTGCCCGACAAGGCCATCGACCTCATGGACGAGGCGGCGTCGCGGCTGCGCATGGCGGCGGAGTCGAAGCCCGAGGCGATCGACGAGCTCGACCGCCGCATCATGCAGCTCAAGATCGAGCGCGAGGCGCTCAAGAAAGAGAGCGACGCGGCATCCCGCGACCGTCTTGCCAAGCTCGAGGGCGAGCTCGGCGATCTCGAGAAGAAATCGGCCGAACTCACGGCGCAATGGCGGGCCGAGAAGGAAAAGCTCGCCGGCGCGCAGAAGCTCAAGGAGCAGCTCGACCACGCGCGCGTCGAGCTCGAGCAGGCGCAGCGCAAGGGCGACTGGGCGCGTGCCGGCGAGCTGACCTACGGCGTCATCCCAGAGCTCGAGCGCAAGCTGAAATCCGCGGAGGCGGGCGAGAGCCATCGCATGATCGACGAGGCGGTCACCGCGGAGCACATCGCCAGCGTCGTCTCACGCTGGACCGGCGTGCCCGTCGACAAGATGCTCGAGGGCGAGCGCGAGAAGCTCTTGCAGATGGAGCAGAACCTGAGGCGGCGCGTCATCGGCCAGGACGAGGCGGTCGTCGCCGTCTCGAATGCGATTCGCCGTGCCCGCGCCGGGTTGCAGGACCCGAACCGGCCGATGGGCTCGTTCCTGTTCCTCGGCCCGACCGGCGTCGGCAAGACCGAACTCGCCCGCGCGCTCGCCGAGTTCCTGTTCGACGATGAGCACGCGCTCTTGCGCATCGACATGTCGGAGTACATGGAGAAGCACTCGGTCGCCCGCCTCATCGGCGCGCCGCCGGGCTATGTCGGCTACGAGGAAGGCGGCAGCCTGACCGAGGCGGTGCGCCGCCGGCCTTATCAGGTGATCCTCTTCGACGAGGTCGAGAAGGCGCATCCCGACGTCTTCAATGTGCTCTTGCAGGTGCTGGACGACGGCCGGCTCACGGACGGGCAGGGGCGCACCGTTGATTTCCGCAACACCCTCATCGTGCTCACCTCGAACCTCGGCAGCGAGGTGCTGGCGAATCTGCCGGAGAGCGCCGATGTCGCCAGCGTGCGCGATCAAGTGATGGAGGTGGTGCGGGGCGCGTTCCGGCCGGAGTTCCTGAACAGGCTCGATGAGATTCTGATTTTCCGCCGCCTGAGCCGCGCGGACATGACGGGCATCGTCGACATTCAGCTCCGCCGGTTGCAGAAGCTGCTGGCCGACCGCAAGATCACGCTGGCGCTCGACGACAAGGCGCGCGCTTGGCTCGCCCAATCCGGCTATGACCCCGTCTATGGCGCCCGGCCGCTGAAGCGCGTGATCCAGCGCTCGCTGCAGAACCCACTCGCCGAGCTCATCCTCGCCGGCCGCATCAATGACGGCGAAACCGTCGAGGTGACCACCGGCGAAGGCGGCCTGGCGATCGCCGGCCACATCGCCAAGGCGGCGGAGTAGGCGCAGCGCCGGACTGAGGCAGCAGTTCAAGTGAACTCCAGGCAGCACTGCGCCGTGAACTGAGCAGAAAGCACACGCACGGACGCGCAAGATATCGACGCGCTTTTTGCGAAAATGTCGGCCGGCGACCATGACGACGAAGAGCCGTGGGAGGCGGTTGGCAAACTGCGGCCGAGCGGTAGTACGGAGGTCTTTGAGCGGGCGGTCGCGTGGTGCGCGTCGGAGAACCCGCGGAGGCGGGCGCGCGGCGCCAATGTGTTGGCTCAACTCGGCTGCACTGACGATCACGTGCGGAGGACATTCGCCGAGAAGTCGTTTCCCGTGCCCAAGGCGATGCGGATTCCGAGGAGATTCGTGCCGCCCTGTTGCGGCGGCTCAGCGATGCGAAGGAGGATGTCCGCGGGGAGGCGGTCGTCGGGCTCGGCAAGCGGCGGGATCAGCGGGTCCTTCCCGCGCTGATCGCTTCGCTGGAGCAGGAGAGCTGCACAAATACCGCGATCGAGGCGGCATGTTTCATGCTGAACCCTGAGGACGCGCGGGGCGATTGGGGCGGACGCGACTATGCCGCGGCACTCAGGCAGCGATTCCAGCTCTAGCATCTGCGCCCACAGCCCAGCAGATCCTGGAGGCCGTCAGCATCCTTTGGCATGATCTCTGCCTCATCGACGTGCAACCCGCGTCAGAGAGGAGACATGCCATGACTCGTGCGGAGCTCACCGAGAAGATCGCCGTCCTGAAGCGCAAGAAGAAGCTCACGTGGCGGGACATCGCCGCGAAGATCGGCCAGGGTTCGCCCGTCTATTACACGGCGGCGCTGCACGGGCAGATGAAACTGTCGAAAGCCGAGGCCGAGGCGGCCGGCAAGGTACTCGGCCTCGACGAGGACGACGTCGCGCTGCTGCAGGAGGTGCCCTATCGCGGCTCGCTGCCCACGGCGGTGCCGACGGATCCGCTGATCTACCGCTTCTACGAGCTCGTCCAGGTCTATGGCACGACGTGGAAGTCGCTGATCCAGGAAGAGTTCGGCGACGGCATCATGAGCGCCATCGACTTCGACATGAAGATCGAGCGCCAGCCCGACCAGAAGGGCGACCGCGTGCGCGTCACCATGAGCGGCAAGTTCCTGCCCTACAAGCAGTACTGAGGCGCGCCCTTCCTCCCTCGTTGCCGTTGCCAGCCGGCGGGCTCACCGCCATGATGCGGCGTCAGGGCGGCGAAGGAGGCAGGCGTGCTGCAGGGGAAAGTGGCGTGGATCACCGGCGCCGGCAGCGGCATCGGCCGCGCTGGCGCGACGGAGCTCGCGGCGGGCGGCGCGCACATCGTGCTGAGCGGGCGGCGCGCCGAGCAGCTCGCGGAGGTGGCGGCGGAGATCAAAGCGGGGGGCGGCACGGCTGACGCGGTGCCGCTCGATGTCGCTGACAAGGCGGCGGTCGCCGAGGCGGCGGCGGGCATCCTCGACCGGCACGGCCGCGTCGACATCCTCATCAACAGCGCCGGGATGAATCTTCCCAACCGCTTCTGGAAGAACCTCACAGCCGACAGCTTCGAGCGGATCGTCGCCGTCAACCTGAACGGCGCGCTCTATTGCACCCATGCCGTGCTGCCGGCGATGCGGGCGCGGAAGGACGGGTTGGTGATCAACGTCTCTTCCTGGGCGGGGCGCTTCGAATCCTATCTCACCGGGCCGGCCTACAACGCGAGCAAGCACGGCATGGTGGCGATGACCATGTCGCTCAACGACGAGGAATGCGTCAACGGCATCCGCGGCTGCGTCATCTGCCCCGGCGAGGTGGCGACGCCGATCCTCAAGCACCGGCCGAAGCCGCCCAGCGCCGAGGAGATCGCGCGCATGCTGCAGCCCGAGGATCTCGGCCGCACCATCCGCTTCGTGGCAGAGATGCCGCCGCATGCCTGCATCAACGAAATCCTGATCAGTCCGACCTGGAACCGCTTCTTCGTCGGCGGCAGCGATATCACGCGCGGCTGAGCGGCGATGCCGGGGGCTATTCCGGCTGGCGCGCCGGCACCGCGGCGACCGCGGTCTGTCCGTGCAAGGCGAGGAGCTGATGGTCGACCGCGTCGGCAACGGTGCGGAAGGCGGCGAGCTCCTTGCCGGCGAGCTGCTGGCCCGGCTGCATCTTGACCGACATCGGGTTGGTCGCCGCGCCGTTGATTCGCACCTCGTAGTGCAGGTGCGGGCCGGTGGCGCGGCCGGTGGCGCCGACATAGCCGATCACCTGACCCTGATGCACATGCTGCCCAAGCCTGATCCCGCGCGCGATGTAGCTCATATGAGCATAGGCCGTCTCGTAGGTGCCGTTGTGGCGCAGCACCACGAGATTGCCGTAGCTGCTGTTGTAGCCGGCGCTTTTGATGACGCCGTCGCCGGCGGCCATGATCGGCGTGCCCGGCGGCGCCGCGAAGTCGACGCCGCGATGCATCTTGGTGTAGCCCAGGATCGGGTGGTGCCGCATGCCGAAGCGGGAACTCAACCGCGCCCCGTCGACGGGGGTGCGGAGCAGCGCCTTCCGGACGCTCTCGCCGCGAGCGCTGAAGAAGTCGGCGAAGCTGCCGCTGGGCGTGTAGCGATAGAGCCGCAGCCGCGTGCCACTCAGCGTCATCGAGGCGTAAACCACATTGCCGGCGCCGACGGGCTTGCCGCTCTCGTCATGGAGCCGCTCGAACACTACCTCGAAGCTGTCCTCGGGGTGGACCTCGCGCTGAAAGTCGACGTCGTAGCTGAAGGCATGGATCACGTCGGCGAGTACGCTCATCGGCACGCCGGCCTCGCTCGCCGCGTCGAAGAGGCTGGTGTGGATGACGCCGACAGCGAGCTCGGGCACTCGCGTCAAGGGGTGCAGCTGGGCGCGCGAGGCGAAATGCCCGTCGCCCGCGCGGGCGACGACGACGTCGCGGTCGAGCGCCGGGGCGAAGCGCATCTCCTGCAGCCGCTCGGCGGCGAATTGCATAGCGATCTCCTGGCCGACCTTGAGATCGCGCGGATTCCAGACCGGCTGGAGCGCCGTGATGGCGTCCTGGGCATCGGCCGGGGCAACCCCGGCATCGACCAGGATACCCATTAAGGTATCGCCCGCCACGACGCGCACGAGACGCGCAGCCTGAGTTTCGATGCCGGTCTCAGGCAGCACGGGGGCCGAGGCGAGGGCGAGCGCCGGGACAGCGGCGACGGCGTGGGCGGCGGCCGGGGCAGTGGCGCCTGTCAGGACAGTGGCGCCGGGAGCATGGGCTGCCGGCGGGAACAGGAAATTCGCCAGCACCAGCGCGCCGGCAACGGCAAGCGGCGGACGGGGGAACGTCACGAGCATCCTCTCACGGCATCCCTCTCCCAAGCACCGGCAGGCATCGCAAACCCGATCCGTCCTGTCAACCTACAGTTTTGTCCGGCCCCGACCGTTTCCCGGGCAAGTCATAGCATCTAATTTGTTAATAAGTACTGGAAAAAGCGGGGTAGGCGCCCCATATAGAGTTTTAAACGCCTTGGGGCGGTCCTCCGAAAATCCGGCCGATCCGCTGCCGCCACGTCAGGTTCTGACGCGGCATGGTGCGAGTGGAATACGCGGCGAATCGCTGTTGACTTCGCTGGGGATGGGGCTTATAAGCCCGGCTCCCTTTTGGGGGATTGGTCTTTGACATTGTTGGTATGGAAGGGATGCGCAGGCGGCGGCGCCTTGTCGGCGCTTTAGGTCTGCGCATCTGAGGTAAGGAATATCTGTCGATTCCGAGCAAGCAGATGTGCGACGTGAGAGTGCCAGGCTTGGCCTTTGCTTTTAGCGAGCGGGGCCGAGGCGAAGTTGAGAGTTTGATCCTGGCTCAGAACGAACGCTGGCGGCATGCCTAACACATGCAAGTCGAACGCGTGGAGCGATCCACGAGTGGCGCACGGGTGAGTAACGCGTGGGAAC
>DASVOY010000381.1:0-1822 GCA_036383115.1 Allostellaceae bacterium | reverse complement strand
GGATATCGAGCGTGTAGCGTCCGCCCGCGGCATCGAGCTTCCGCGTCAGCCACTCCTTCAGCGTCGCGCTCGACCAGCGGTCGTTGTAGCGGATGTTGAAAGTGGCGCGCGCCACGGCCGGAATGACGGTCGAGGCCGGGTTGCCGATGTCGATGGTGGAGATCTGCAAGGTCGAGGGCTGGAAATGCGCGGTGCCCTCGTCGAGCGGAGCCGATGTCAGCGCGTGCAGCATGGCGACGAGCCGATGCGCCGCATTGTCGGCGAGATGCGGATAGGCGGTGTGGCCCTGCACGCCCTGCACGGTCAGATAGCCGTTGAGGCTGCCGCGCCGGCCGATCTTGACCATGTCGCCGAGCGTGTTGGCGTTCGTCGGCTCGCCGACGACGCAGGCATCGATCTTCTCGCCGCGTCCGACGACCCAGTCGAGCAGCTTCTTCGTGCCGTTGACCGAGACGCCCTCTTCGTCGCCGGTAATGAGCAGGCTGATCGAGCCGCCGAACTCCGGCCCGCGCGCGGCGAGGAAGCGCGCCACGGCGGCGGCGAAGCAGGCGATCGCGCCCTTCATGTCGGCGGCGCCGCGGCCATAGAGCGCGCCACCGTCGATCTTTCCGGCGAAAGGCGCGATGGTCCAGGCGTCGAGATTGCCTGGCGGCACCACGTCGGTGTGGCCGGCGAAGCAGAAATTGCGCCCGCCCTCGCCGATGCGCGCGTAGAGATTGAGCACGGGGTCGGCGCCGGGCTCGGTGAACTCCTGGATGTGGCAGGTGAAGCCCAGCCGCTCGAGCACGCCCGCGAGATAGGGGATCGCGCCCGCGTCCTTGGGCGTGACGCTCGGTCGGCGGATCAGCTCGGCGGCAAGCTCGACCGGGTCGAGCGGCTCATTGCGTCGGAGTGCGGTCGCCATCAGTCGCGCAGCAATTCGTTGATCGAGGTCTTGGCCCGCGTCTTCTCGTCGACGCGTTTGACGATGACCGCGCAGTAGAGGCTCGGACCCGGGCTGCCGTCCGGAAGCGCCTTGCCGGGCAGGCTCCCCGGCACCACCACTGAATAGGCCGGGACGCGGCCGACATGGACTTGGCCGGTGGCGCGGTCGATGATGCGCGTCGAGGCGCCGATGAAGGTGCCCATCGCCAGCACCGCACCGGTCTCGACGACGACGCCCTCGGCAACCTCGCTCCTGGCGCCGATGAAGCAATTGTCCTCGATGATGACGGGCTCGGCCTGCACCGGCTCGAGCACGCCGCCGATGCCGACGCCGCCGGAGATGTGGCAATTTTTGCCGATCTGCGCGCAGGAGCCCACCGTCGACCAGGTGTCGATCATGGTGCCGCTGTCGACATAGGCGCCGACATTGACGAAGCACGGCATCAGCACCACGGCCGGCGCGATGAAGGCCGAGCGGCGCACGATGGCGCCGGGGACGGCGCGGAAGCCCGCCGCGCGGAAGCGGTTGTGGCCCCAGCCGGCGAATTTGGAGGGCACCTTGTCCCACCATGTGGCGCCGCCTTGGCTCGGGTCGACGGGTCCGCCGGCGATCTCCATCATGTCGTTGAGGCGGAACGACAACAGCACCGCCTTCTTGAGCCATTGGTTGACGTGCCAGCGCCCGTCGCGCTTCTCGGCGACGCGCAGACGGCCCTCGTCGAGCGCCGCGAGCGCCGCCTCGACCGCCCGGCGAGCGGATCCCGACGTGCCGGGCCCGATGGTGTCGCGCGCCTCCCAGGCGGCATCGATGGTCGCTTGCAGTTGGGCGTCGTTCATGAGGGTCAGGGCTCGAAATTTGCCGGCGAACCATGCGGCAGGGGCCGCAAGGTGTCAACCT
>DASVOY010000380.1:0-5180 GCA_036383115.1 Allostellaceae bacterium | reverse complement strand
GCGCCGCGCGACGAAGGCTTGGCCGGCGCGTAGTCGTCGACGGTGAGCTCGAAGGCGCCGAGATGGCCGCGCGCCGCGATGATGGTGCCGGCGAAGACCGGCACGTCCATGCGCTGCGGCGGTACGATCTCCTGCGGCCTTGTCAGCAGCAGCGTGACGTCGAGGCGGCCCGCAAGCTGCTGCGCCGCGGCGAGCGCCGTCTCGTCGCGGCCATAGACGAGGCAGACGCCGCCGGATTTGAGCGTGACGCTCGGCGCCGGCGGAATGTCGAGCGCGGCCTCCGCGAGCAGCGCCGCGATCTTCGGCAGCGCCGCCGCGCCCTCGCTGGACCAGCCGGCGCGCTCGCGAATATTCGCGTAGGCGACCGGCGTGTCGATGCCGGCCTCGCCGAGCGCCTCGTTGAAGAGCGGCTGCTCCTGGGTGCAGGCGACGAGGAGCGGCGTGCCCGCTGCGGCGGCGGCGCGGAAATTCTCGAGCTGGGCGCGGCAGAGCTGATGGTTGACGAAGGCCGCCGCGGCACCACCGCAGGCCTTGGCCAGCGCCTTGCCGTCGAGCGGCATCGTGCCTTCGCAGTCGCAAACCAGTATTTTCCGGCCGCCGATCTCCATCCGCCTCCCGCATGCCGCGGCGCTTGGACCGCGCCCGGCGATCATGGCAATATGTAGCAGCTCTAGCGTGCCGAGGCACAAGGATACAAGGAAGAAGGGGAGCCGCCGCCATGCGTTCGTTTCTGCTCGGGTTCGCCGCCGCCGCGATCATCGCCACGCCGGTCGTGGCCGCCGAGAGCTGCGACCAGCCGCTCAAGGACACCCAGGCCGCGTTCAAGACCAGTACCATCGGCCCGAAGGAAACCGAAAAGGCCGATGCCGCCATCAAGCAGGCCGAAGACCTGTGCAAGCAGGGCAAGGCCGCCGAAGCCAACGACCTGCTCCGCCTGGCGCGCACCATGATCGGCGAGTGAGCGGGCCGACACCTGTGAAAAACAGCGAGCGCATGCGCGTCGGCGTCGTGCTGGAGCGGCGCCGCATCGCCCATCCCTGGCAGGAATACGCCTGGCGTGCGCATGCGATCGTGCCCGGCGCGCCGGACATCGCCGCGCCGCGCCTCCTCGGCGAGGGCGAGGGCTGGGCGCAGTACCATGCCGCCACGCTCGACATCGAGCTCTACCCGCGCGAGACCGAGGGTTACCGCTATAATCTCTCGCAGGCCGAGCCGGTGGTCTACGCGCTCTGGCGCAACGAGGGCGACGAGCCCGAGGGCTGGCCCGCGCTGTTCCACGTCACCGTCTGCCCCTACGAGGCGCAGGACTACCTCGACGGCGGCGACGTCACGGTCGAGGGCTTGCCCATGCCCGAGGCGGTCGCGCTCTGGGTGGCAGGCTATGTGACGCGCCATCATGTCGACGAGCCCTTCGAGAAGCGTCGGCGCAAGCCGCATCCCGACGGCAAGCCGCGCGCCTTCATGCAAGAGGACGAGCTTGGCTGATCCCGATGCCTTCCTGGCGCGCTGGTCGCGCCTGAAGCGCAAGGCCAAGGCCGAGGCGCGCGACGCCGAGGCGCGCTCCGGCGCGGCACGGCCGCAGCACGCTGAACCCGCGCCGGCGCCGACGCTGCCGGCCGATGCGGCACCGCCGCCGGAGGTGCCGAAGCCCGCGCAGGCGCTGCCGCCGATCGACAGCCTCGGCAGGGACTCCGACTACACACCCTTCATGCGCGCCGACGTGCCCGACGAGCTGCGCAACCAGGCGCTGCGCAAGCTGTGGCAGAGCGATCCCGTCTTCGCGAATCTCGACGGGCTGGTCGAATACGGCGAGGATTTCGGCGCGGCCTTTGCGCTCGGCGGTGCCGTCGCTACCGTCTACCGGGTGCTCGAGGGCATGCCCGGGCCGGCCGCCGAGGACAGCCAGGAAGAAAGGACAGGACAGGCAGCCGCACCGCCGGAGGGCGCATCTGCCCTAGTCGGCGGCGTGGACGCCGGTGATCCCCCTATATCGGAGCAGGAGGCCGCGGCGAGGCCTGCGGGCCCAGAAGCAAGTGGACGGAAGGGAGAGGTTGAACTAGACTAACCAAGACGTTGCGGGCCATAATGAAGTGACAACAATCTCGCGGCGCGGGAGGGGCGCGTGAAGACGGAAGCGGTCGCTTCGGCGAGCGCCGATTATCCGACAGATCGAGCGGCGAGCGATCTCCCCGAAGAGGAGCTGTTTCGGGCGCGCCTCTATTCCCTGCTGTCGCGCCTGCTGGCGGCGGCACCCGATGCGGCGGTTCTGGCGGCGCTGCGGAGCATCGCGGGCGACGCGAGCGAGCTCGGGCAGGGCTTCGCCGCGCTGGCGCGAGCCTCGGCGGCAACGACGCCGGCCGGTGCGGCGGCCGAGTACCACGACCTCTTCATCGGCCTGGGACGCGGCGAGCTCGTCCCCTACGGCTCCTACTACCTGACCGGATTCCTGCACGAGAAGCCGCTTGCCGAGCTGCGGCGCGACCTGGCGCGGCTCGGGCTCGAGCGCGCTGCGGAGGTGAAGGAGCCGGAGGACCACGTTGCCGCCCTCTGCGAGGTCATGGCGGGCCTCATCGACGGCAGCTTCGGCGACCCCGCGCCCTTGCCGGTGCAGCGGGAGCTGTTCGAGCGGCATATCGCGCCCTGGGCGGGGCGGTTCTTCGCCGACCTCGAGGCGGCGGCGACGGCGAATTTCTATCGCGAGGTGGCGCGGATCGGCCGGCTCTTCCTCGGCATCGAGACGACCGCCTTCGCCATGGTGACATAGCGACGGATTTGCGGATGGAGAGCGACATGGGCGAGCAACCGGACCGGCCGAAGGCGAAGCGCCGCGACTTCCTCAAGCTGTTGGGCATGGGCGGCGCCGCCGGCGCGGCGGCGCTGGCGGGTGGCGCCGCGCCAAGCGAAGCCGCGGCGCCGGCGAAGCCGGAGACCGGCTATCGCGAGACGGCGCATGTCCGCAAATTCTACGAGACCGCCAAGTTCTGAGCCCGCGGGAGGACGCATCATGTTGGTGAAGAAGACGAACGGCGCGGCGCGGGCCAGCCATCTCGCCAAGCTTGCGCCGGCGCTCGCCGGCAGCGCCATCGACCGCCGCAGCTTCCTGCGCCGCTCCGGCCTTGCCGCCGGCGGCGTCGGCGCCGCGCTCACCATGGGCCGCGGCATGATGCGGAAGGCGGAGGCGGCCGCTCCCGCCGCGGCGGGCGAGACCCAGTCAGTGAAGTCGGTGTGCACCCATTGCTCGGTGGGCTGCACCGTCATCGCCACGGTCGAGAACGGCGTGTGGACGCGCCAGGAGCCGGGCTTCGACAGCCCCTTCAATCTGGGCGCCCATTGCGCCAAGGGCGCCTCGGTGCGCGAGCATGCCCACGGCGAGCGCCGCCTCAAATATCCGACGAAGCTCGTCGACGGCAAATGGACCAAGATCAGCTGGGACCAGGCGGTCAACGAGATCGGCGACAAGATGCTGGAGATCCGCCAGAAGTCGGGCCCCGACTCGGTCTATTGGCTGGGCTCCTCCAAGCACAGCAACGAGCAGGCCTATCTGCTGCGCAAATTCGTCGCCTTCTGGGGCACCAACAACAACGACAACCAGGCGCGCATCTGCCATTCGACGACGGTCGCCGGCGTGGCCAATACCTGGGGCTACGGCGCGATGACGAACAGCTACAACGACATGCACAATTCGCGCGTGCTGTTCTTCATCGGCAGCAACCCGGCGCAGGCGCATCCGGTGTCGCTGCTGCATATCCTGAAGGCGAAGGAGCAGAACGGCGCGCCGCTCATCGTCTGCGATCCGCGCTTCACCCGCACCGCGGCGCATGCCGACGAATATGTCCGCTTCCGCCCCGGCACCGACGTGGCGCTCATCTGGGGCATCCTCTACCACATCTTCGAGAATGGCTGGGAGGACAAGGAGTTCATCCGGCGCCGCGTCTACGGCATGGACCAGATCCGGCCGGAAGTGAAGAAGTGGAACCCGCAGGAGGTCGAGCGGGTCACCGGCGTGCCCGAGTCGCAGGTGAAGCGCGTCGCGCGCATGCTCGCCACCAACAAGCCGGGCACGCTCGTGTGGTGCATGGGCGGCACCCAACATCACCATGGCAACAACAACGTCCGGGCCTATTGCGTGCTGCAGCTGGCGCTCGGCAACATCGGCGTCAGCGGCGGCGGCGCCAACATCTTCCGCGGCCACGACAACGTGCAGGGCGCCACCGATCTCGGGCCTATCCCCGACACGCTGCCGGCCTATTACGGCATCGCCGAGGGCGCGTGGAAGCATTGGGCGCGCGTCTGGGAGGTCGACTCCAACTGGCTCCAGGGCCGCTTCGCCTCGAAGAAGCTCATGGAATCGAAGGGTATCCCGGTGTCGCGCTGGTTCGACGGCGTGCTCGAAGCCAAGGACAACATCGACCAGCCCGACAATATCCGCGCCATGGTCTTCTGGGGCCACGCGCCGAACTCGCAGACGCGGCTCCCCGACATGAAGAAGGCGATGGAGAAGCTCGACCTTCTCGTCGTCATCGACCCCTATCCGACGGTGTCGGCGGTGCTCAGCGACCGCAAGGACGGCGTCTACCTGCTGCCGGCGGCGACCCAGTTCGAGACCGTGGGTTCGGTCACCGCGTCGAACCGCTCGCTGCAGTGGCGCGAGCAGATCGTGGCGCCGCTCTTCGAGTGCAAGACCGACCACGAGATCATGTATCTGTTCTCGCGGAAGTTCGGCATCGAGAAGGAGATGTTCAAGAACATCAAGGTGAACGGCACCGAGCCGCTGGTCGAGGACATCACCCGCGAGTTCAACCGCGGCAGCTGGACCATCGGCTACACCGGCCAGTCGCCGGAGCGGCTGCGCCTCCACATGGCGAACCAGCACACCTTCGACAAGACGACGCTGCGCGCCAATGGCGGCCCCTGCGACGGCGATTACTACGGCCTGCCCTGGCCGTCCTACGGGACGCCCGAGATCAAGCATCCCGGCACGCCGATCCTCTACGACACCTCCAACCCGCCGATGGAGGGCGGCATGACCTTCCGCGCCCGCTTCGGCGTCGAGCGCGGCGGCGAGACCCTGCTTGCCGTCGATTCCTACAGCGAGGGCTCGGAGATCAAGGACGGCTATCCCGAGTTCACCATGGCGCTCTTGCAGAAGCTCGGCTGGGACAAGGATCTGACGCCCGAGG
>DASVOY010000379.1:0-4305 GCA_036383115.1 Allostellaceae bacterium | reverse complement strand
GCCATGCACAGCCACCGCAACATCGTCACGCAGATGTAGCACTGCATGGATGCGCTGTCGTACTGCGAGGGCGACGAGCGCCTGGCCTTCCTGCCGATGTGCCACGTGGCCGAGCGCATCGCCGGCGCCTATTACTCGATCGCGACCGGCACCGTCGCGAACTATGCCGAGAGCCCCGACACCATCGCCGAGAACCTCCGCGAGGTGCAGCCGACGCTGCTCGGCGCGGTGCCGCGGGTGTGGGAGCGGCTCTACTCGGCGGTGACGATCGCGCTCAAGGACGCGACGCCGCTCGAGCGATGGGCCTACAAGCTGGCGGTCGGCGCGGGCTACCGCGTCGCCGATGCGCGGCTCGCGCGCCGCGCGCCCGGGCTCGGCGCGCGGCTTGCCTTTGTCGTCGCCTATCGTCTCGTGCTGCGCAACATCCGGCTGATGATCGGCATCGACCGCTGCCGCTGGCTGTTCACCGGCGCCGCGCCGATTTCGCCGGACCTCATCCGCTGGTACCTCGCCCTCGGCATCGACATGTACGAGGTCTATGGCCAGACCGAGAATTGCGGCCTCGCCACCGTCATGCCCTTCGATGCCATCAAGCTCGGCACCGTCGGCAAGCCCGTCCCTTATGGCGAGGTGACGGTGTCGCCCCAGGGCGAGATCCTGATCCGCGGCGACTTCGTCTTCATGGGCTATCTCAATCAGCCCGCCAAGACGGCCGAGACCGTCGATCCCCAGGGCTGGCTCCATACCGGCGATGTCGGGCTCATCGACAATGAGGGCTATGTCCGGGTGACCGACCGGATGAAGGACATCATCATCACCGCGGGAGGAAAGAACATCACCCCGTCGGAGATCGAGAACGAGCTCAAATTCTCGCCCTATATCAGCGATGCGGTGGTGGTCGGCGACCGGCGGCCGTACCTCACCTGCCTCGTCATGATCGACCGCGAGAATGTCGAGAAATTCGCCCAGGACAACAACGTTCCCTTCACCAACTACGCCAGCCTGTGCCGGGCGCGCGCGGTGCGCGACCTGATCTGGGGCGAGATCGAGAAGGTGAACGCCAATTTCGCGCGGGTCGAGACGATCAAGCGCTTCCACCTGATCGAGCAGCAGCTCACCGCCGAGGACGACGAGCTGACGCCGACCATGAAGCTCAAGCGCAAATTCGTGAACGAGAAATACCGAAGTGAGATCGAGGCCATGTATTCGAGCGCCTCGGCCGCCTAGCGCCTGACGGGGCGGGCCGGCTGCGGTAGTATGAGGTGAGAAGGCGGGCAACAGACATCGCTGAAGGAGGAGGAACATGAGGCAGATTTGCTTAAAGGGGGCGCTTCTCGGCGCCGTCTTCGCTGTCGCGGCGCTGCCAGCGCTGGCGCAGACCAAGGTCACCAATCAGGGCATCAGCGCCAGCGAGATCGTCATCGGCACGCACCAGGATCTGAGCGGGCCGATCAAGGGCTGGGGCGTCTCGGTCGCCAACGGCATGAAGATGGCGGTCGAGGACATCAATGCCGCCGGCGGCATCAACGGCCGCAAGCTCCACCTCATCATCGAGGACAGCGGCTATGACCCGAAGCGCGCCGTCCTGGCGACGCAGAAGCTGATCGAGAAGGACCAGGTCTTCTCGATGGTCGGCGCCATGGGCTCGCCCACCGTGCTCGCGGCGCAGGACATCGTGCTCGAGGCCGGCGTGCCGCAGCTCTTCCCGCTGACCGCGGCCGAGTTCACCTTCAAGTTCGATCCCAACAAGCCGCAGGAGCGGCTCAAGTTCAACAATTTGCCGCCCTATGTCGAGACGACGCGCGCGGCGCTCAAATACATGGTCGAGTGGAAGCATCCGAAGAAGCCGTGCCTGATGCATCAGGACGACGAGTACGGCAAGAACGTGCTCGACGGCTTCACCGCCCAGCTCGCGGCGATGAAGATCGAGCCCGGAACGATCACCAGCTACAAGCGCGGCGCCACCGATTTCAGCGCCCAGGTCGCCAAGATGAAATCCGAGGGCTGCGACCTCGTCGTGCTCGGCACGGTGATCCGCGAGACCATCGGCGCGATGGGCGAGGCGAAGAAGCTCGGCTGGAACGTCGATTTCCTCGGCGCCACGCCGACCAACGTGCTGGAAGTGCCGGCGCTCGGCAAGGAGACGGTCGAAGGCCTCTACGCCGCGGCTGGCTTCGAGGTGCCCTATGAGGACACTGCCAAGGGCAAGGTCAAGGAATGGCTGGCGACCTATAAGAAGACCTTCGGCATCGACCCGAACACCCAGGCGATCATCGGCTACAACGCGGTCGAGACCTTCGCCTTCTATGTGAAGGCCGCCGGCAAGGACCTCACCGGCCAGAAATTCCTGGACGCCCTCGAATCCGGCCAGGAATACCGCGACATGTTCAACTCGCCGCCGGTCAAGTTCTCCAAGACCAACCACCTCGCCAGCGTCGTGACCCAGGTGCAGCAGGTGCAGAAGGGCCGCTGGGTCCTGCTCAAGGAAGGGCTGATGTTCTAGGACGCGACGAAGGCCCGGGCGCCGCTCGGGCCTTCTATTTCTTGTCGCGCTCGCGATAGTCGCCGAACTCGGCGTCGCGCCGGCTCAGCACCTCGCCGACGCTCCTGCCATCGCGCCGGAACTGCTGCATGTAGGCGCGGCTCGCCTCGGTGGTGAAGGCGAGCGCCTGGATCTCCGTGCCCGCCCGCATCGCCGCCCGCGCGCCCATGATCTCCATGGCGCGGTGGACCGCGCGCTTGTTGAGCTGCTGCAGCTCGCTCGGGATCTTGGCGACGCGCTCGGCGATGGCGAGCACGGCGCCATCGAGCTCCGCAGCCGGAAACGCCCGATTGGCGAAGCCTTTCGCCGCGGCCTCGACGCCGGTCATGGCATCGCCCGTCAGCATCGATTCCATGGCCTGGCGCATGCCGACCAGCCAAGGATGGAACTGCATGTCGGGCGGGCTCATCAGCCGCACCGGCGGGTAGCCGATCTGCGCATCCTCGGCGACGTAGACGATGTCGCAGGCGGTGGCCAGCTCGCTGCCGCCGGCGAGGCAATAGCCGTGGACCTGCGCGATGACCGGCTTCGCCAGGTCCCAGATGCGGAACCACCCCTCGACCACATGACGCGCCCATTGTCCCGCGCCGCCGGGGGAGTAGTAGGGCTGATCCTGCGCGTTGTCGGCGCCGAGATCATAGCCGGCGGAGAAGCACGGGCCGGCGCCGCGCAGAACCGTGACCCGGATGGCGGGGTCGCGGTCGCTCGCTTCGAGCGCGGCGAGGATGGCGCCGCGCAGCGCGTTGTTGAGCGCGTTCCGCTTCTCGGGCCGGTTCATGGTGAGGCGCCGCACGCCCGGCGCGGGATCGTCGATCAGCAACACTTGCGTCTGGGACACGGCAGTCCTCCCCGAGGTTGGGATGTCCAGATGTCCAGTATATCCCGGCGAGGCCGCCTTCCGCGGTGCTCGCTCCCGCCGCCGTCGCGGCGGGCCGATTCTCGGCTGACTCACTGTGAAGCGCCGGCGCACTTCCATGTAGGCGGAAGTGATGCAGAGCGGCCTCCACATGATCCACTCGATAGAGCACTCGGGCGCAGAGATGTAGGTTTCACGTGAAACATTCCGCCCGCCCGCGGCCCCGCGCCGGCGCCTCAGGCGCGGTTTTCCGCGGCACGGCACTGCCCGGCGGCCCTGCCGCCGCGGCTATCGGGGAATCCCGGGCACATCCCGGGACGCATGCTTGTAGCTCTTCGCTAATCGAGTTCGTGCGACAGCGCCGCTCCGGGCCAAACCTTGGGATCGGCGCGGCTATAGGGCGGCGGATATCCGATCTTGACGCCGAGCGCCTCGGCGGCGTGCCAGACCCAGCGAGGGTCGTAGAGGAAGCTGCGGGCAAGGGCGACCATGTCGGCCTCGCCATTGCGGATGATGCCGTCGGCCTGATGCGGCTCGACGATGAGGCCGACGGCGCGCGTCGGGATCGCCGCCCAGGCGCGTACCCGCGCGGCGAGTGGCGCCTGGTAGCCCGGGCCGACCTTGATCGGCGCATTCGGCACGATCCCGCCGCTCGACACGTCGACATAGTCGAAACCGAGCCGCTTCAGCTCCTGAGCGAAGGCGACGGCATCGCCGCCCTGGAGTCCGTCTTCGAGCCAGTCGGTGCCGGTGAGGCGGGCGCCGCGCGGCCGCGCCGCCGGCCAGGCATTGCGCATGGCCGCCGCGACTTCGAGCGGAAAGCGCATCCGGTTGTCGCGGCTGCCGCCATATTCGTCCTCGCGCCGGTTCGACAGCGGCGAGAGAAATTCATGCAGCAGATAGCCAT
>DASVOY010000378.1:0-4229 GCA_036383115.1 Allostellaceae bacterium | reverse complement strand
CCTCTACAAGCTCAAGACGCTCATCGCCGAGCCATGACTCCGGCGCCGCTTCGTGCCCGGGGCGCCGAGTGAGCCAGCGGTCTCTTCGCCACCAAACGGCTCGGCAGCAGCGAGGCCGACGGCGATGGTCCGAGCCTCAGGCGTCATCTCGGGCCGTGGGACCTCATCGCGCTCGGCATCGGCTCGATCATCGGTGCCGGGCTGTTCTCGCTCACCGGCATCGCCGCCGCCGAGCATGCCGGGCCGGCGGTGACGCTCTCGTTCCTCATCGCGGCCCTGGGCTGCGCCTTCGCCGGCATGTGCTACAGCGAACTCGCGACCATGATCCCGGTCGCCGGCAGCGCCTACACCTATGCCTATGCGACCCTGGGCGAACTGGTCGCCTGGATCATCGGCTGGGACCTCGTGCTCGAATACGCCGTGAGCGCCGCCGCCGTCGCCGCGAGCTGGACGCAATACGCACTCTCCCTGCTGCACGATCTCGGCGTCGATTTCCCGGCGCGCCTGGCGCTCGGCCCCTTCGAGGCGATGAAGCTGGCCGACGGCAGCGAGGTGGCCGGCCTGGTCAACCTGCCCGCCATCACCGTCATCGTCGCCTTGTCGCTGCTGCTCGTGCGCGGCATCCGCGAATCCGCCGCGGTCAATGGCGCGATCGTCGTGGTCAAGGTGGCGATCGTCCTGGCCTTCGTCGCCATCGGCATCCGCTACATCGATTGGGCCAATTACAGCCCCTTCATCCCGGCCAATACCGGCAGCTTCGGCGACTTCGGCTGGAGCGGCATCCTGCGCGGCGCAGGCATGATCTTCTTCGCCTATATCGGCTTCGACGCCGTCTCGACCGCGGCGCAGGAAACGAAGGACCCGCAGCGCAACCTGCCGATCGGCATCCTGGGCTCGCTCGCCATCTGCACCGCGCTCTATGTCGCCTTCGCCCTCGTGCTCACCGGCATGGTGAAGTACAGCGACATGAAGGGCGATGCGGCGCCGCTGGCGACGGCGATCGCCCTCACGCCCTATTACTGGCTGCATATCCTGGTCGAGATCGGCGTCCTCGCGGGCTTCACCTCGGTCATCCTGGTCTCGCTGCTGGGCCAGTCGCGGGTCTTCCTGGCGATGGCGGAGGATCGGCTCGTGCCGGGCGTCTTCGCCGCGATCCATCCGCGCTGGCGCACGCCCTGGCTCTCGACGCTGCTGTTCATGGTGTTCACTGGCCTGCTCGCCGGCTTCGTGCCGATGTCGCTGCTTGCGGACATGACCAGCATCGGCACGCTGCTCGCCTTCATCATCGTCTGCGCCGGCGTCCTCGTGCTCCGCCGCACGCGGCCCGACCTGCCGCGGCCCTATCGCACGCCCGCGGTGCCGCTGGTGCCCATCCTCGGCATCATCACCTGCGCCATCATGATGTACTCGCTCGGGCCCGAGAACTGGTGGCGGCTTGCCGTCTGGCTCATCATCGGGCTCGCGATCTATTTCGGCTACAGCCGACGCCGCAGCCGCCGGCGGCAAGCGGCAGCAACAGGCGCCGATCGCTAGCCAACCGGCCAGTAGTCCTCGCGCCCGTAATGGCCGTGCAGCTCCGCCTCGTAGGCGCGGTCCAGAGGGCGCGAGGGATCGTAGGGCGGGCTGTTCTCGATGGCGCGGCGAGTGAGGTCGACATGGACGCGCTGCTCGAGCCAGTCGACGTCGCGGATCCAATGCGGCGACACCAGCACCTTGCGCCCGGGCAGCCAGTTGCGCGTGTCCACCACCATGTAGCGGATGCGCCAGCCTTCGTCGTCGATGAGGAAATCCTCGGCGTGGCCGATATCGCCGTCCGTCGCGCGGATCGCGTAGCCCATCATGTCGCCCAGGCTGCGCAGCTCCGGCTCCTCCGGCGATCGATCCGGCAGTTCCCCGCCGCTGCCCGGTTTGTATCCCGCGGCGTCCGCGGCGGGATCGCGCGCTTCGGGACCGGGCGGGACAAGATAGCCGCCGCCGATCCCGCCGGCGAGATAGCCGATGGGCGGAAACAGATCGGCATCCCAGTAAGGCGTCCAGCCGTAATAATCGTAAAGGCTGGTCTCGACATCGCGCGACAGCGGCCGATCACCGGCGAAAGGCGGGCTGTCCTCGACCTGCCGGCGCGTGAGGTTTGCCGGAATGCGCCGGTAAGCCGCGTCGGGGTGGCCGAGCGCCTCTGGCGACAGCAGCACCTGCCGGCCGATAAGCCTGCCGCCGGTATCCACCACGAGCCAGCGCACGGTCCAGCGTGCCTCCTCGAACAGCATGTCGTCGACGCTGCCGACGGGCCCATCGGTGGCCGCGATCTCATAGCCGTCGAGATCGGAGCTCCGCCACAGCATGTCCCCCTCCATCGTTGTTTTTGCCAACGGAAGGGGGCGGTGGCGGTTCCTCGCCGCGGCGGTGTAGAATGACGCCACCATGAGCCAGATCCTGCGCCAGCGCGACATCGCCGACCGCCGCGCGCTTTCGGCCGCGCTCGACGCGCTTGCCCAGGAGGCGAGTGGGGAGCCGCCGCGCGGCAAGGTGGTCGAGATCCTGCGCCGGGCGCTGCAACAGGGCCGCGCCGAGGTGCGCCAGCGCTTCGAGCGGGGCGGCAGCGGCACCGAGACGGTGCGCAGCCTGAGCTTCCTGGTGGATCAGCTCATCCGCACGCTCTACGACTTCGTCGGAGCGCATGTCTATCCGCTCGCCAACCCGACCGCGGGCGAGCGGCTCGCTGTCGTTGCCGTGGGCGGCTACGGACGGGGCGAGCTTGCGCCCTTTTCCGACATCGATCTTCTCTTCCTGCTGCCCTACAAGCCGACGCCGCACACCGAGCAGGTCGTCGAGTACATGCTCTATGCGCTCTGGGATCTGGGGCTCAAGGTGGGACAGGCGACGCGGTCGGTGGAAGAGACGCTTCGTCAGGCCAAGGCCGACCTCACCATCCGCACCGCCGTGCTCGAGGCGCGCTACATCTGGGGCGACCAGCAGCTCTTCACCGATCTGAAGCGACGCTTCGAGGCCGAGCTCATCAAGGGCAACGCCGCCGAGTTCGTCCAGGCGAAGCTCGCCGAGCGCGACCAGCGCCATGAGCGCATGGGCGACAGCCGCTATGTCGTGGAGCCGAACGTCAAGGAGGGCAAGGGCGGGTTGCGCGACCTGCACACGCTGTTCTGGATCGCCAAGTATATCTATCGCGTCGACGACGTCGACAAGCTCGTCGACCTGAACGTGCTCTCGGCCAAGGAGGCGCATCGCTTCGCGCGGGCGCAGGACTTCCTGTGGACGGTGCGCTGCCATCTCCATTTCCTCACCGAGCGCGCTGAGGACCGGCTCACCTTCGACCGGCAGAGCGAGGTCGGCCGCCGCATGCGCTACACCGACCATGCCGGCACGCGCGGCGTCGAGCGCTTCATGAAGCACTATTTCCTCATCGCCAAGGATGTCGGCGACCTCACCCGCATCTTCTGCGCGCAGCTCGAGGCCGAGCAGGAGCGGCGTCCGCGCTTCAACTGGAAGCCGTGGAGCACGCGCAAACGCTCGATCGCCGGCTTCGCCGTCGATGCCGGGCGGCTCGACGTCGCCAGCGAAAGCGCCTTCCGCGACGACCCCGTGAACCTGCTGCGGCTCTTCCACGTGGCGCAGGAGCACGGCCTCGACATCCATCCCCATGCGCTGCGCCTCGCCACGCAGTCGCTCAAGCTCATCGACGCGAAGCTGCGCGCCGATGCCGAGGCCAACCGCCTCTTCATCGATATGCTTACCTCCAAGAAGGGGCCGGAGATCACGCTGCGGCGCATGAACGAGGCCGGCGTCTTCGGGCGCTTCGTGCCCGATTTCGGCCGCGTCGTCGCGCAGATGCAGTACGACATGTACCATGTCTACACCGTCGACGAGCACACGCTCTTCGCCATCGGCATCCTGCACCAGATCGAGGCGGGCGAGCTCGAGGACGAGCTGCCGCTGGCGTCCGAGATCATCCACACCATTGATTCACGCCGCGCGCTCTATCTCGCGGTGCTGCTGCACGACATCGCCAAGGGCCGCGGCGGCGACCACTCGGAGCTGGGTGCGCAGATTGCGGAGAAGCTCGGGCCGCGCGCCGGCCTCACCGCCGAGGAGACCGAGACGGTGGCGTGGCTGGTCCGCTTCCATCTCCTCATGAGCAACACCGCCTTCAAGCGCGACATCGACGATCCCCAGACCATCCGCGGCTTCACCGAGCGCGTGCAGTCGCCGGAGCG
>DASVOY010000377.1:0-1893 GCA_036383115.1 Allostellaceae bacterium | reverse complement strand
CGTTCGAGCGCATCGATTACGACATCGATCGCGGCGCGACGCGCACGCCGGATTTCCTCAAGCTCAATCCCAACGGGCGCATTCCCGTGCTCGAATTCGGCGACGGCCGCGTCCTCGCCGAATCGAATGCGATCCTGAGCTACCTCGCCGACGGCACGCCCTATCTGGCAAACGACCGCTTCGAGCGGGCGCTGGTGCTGCAATGGATGTTCTTCGAGCAGTACAGCCACGAGCCCAATGTCGCGACCTTGCGCTACTGGATCACGCATAACCTGCTCGATGACGAGCGCCGCGCCATGGTCGAGGGCAAGCGGCGCTGGGGCTACGCGGCGCTCGACGTGATGGAGCAGCATCTGGCGCGCCGGCGCTATTTCGTCGCCGAGCGCTACTCGATCGCCGACATCGCGCTCTACGCCTATACGCATGTCGCCCATGAGGGCGGCTTCGATCTCGCGCGCTATGCCGCGATCCGCCGCTGGCTCGACCGCGTCGCCGCCGAGCCGCGCCACATCCCGATCACTGAGGTCTGAGGGAGACGCCCATGCGCTTCGCCGACGACTTCCGCCGCAACGCCGCCTATCTCGCGGCGCACGGCCTCTATGATCCCGCCGAGGAGCATGATGCCTGCGGCGTGGGCTTCGTCGCCACGCTCGACGGCAAGCCGCGCCGCGACGTGGTGCAGGCCGGCATCGATGCGCTGAAAGCCGTGTGGCACAGGGGCGCCGTCGACGCCGACGGCAAGACCGGCGACGGCGCCGGCATCCATGTCGAGATACCCCAGGATTTCTTCCGCGAGCATGTGCGCCACACCGGCCACGAGCCGGGCGCCGGGCGGCTCGCCGTCGGCATGGTGTTCCTGCCGCGCACCGATCTCGAGGGGCAGGAGCGCTGCCGCTCGATCGTCGAGGCCGAGATCCTCAATTTCGGCTACGCCATCTATGGCTGGCGCCAGGTGCCGATCAACATCGACGTGATCGGCGAGAAGGCCAACGCGACGCGGCCCGAGATCGAGCAGATCATGGTCGCCAACACGCGCGGCGTCGAGGTCGAGCGCTTCGAGCTCGACCTCTATGTCATCCGCCGCCGCATCGAGAAGCGCGTCATCGCCGACCAGGTGAAGGATTTCTACATCTGCTCGCTTAGCTGCCGCTCGGTCATCTACAAGGGCATGTTCCTGGCCGAGCAGCTCACCTCGTTCTATCCGGATCTGCTCGACGAGCGCTTCGTCTCGCGCTTCGCCATCTACCACCAGCGCTACTCGACCAACACCTTCCCGACCTGGCCGCTGGCACAGCCTTTCCGCATCCTCGCCCACAATGGCGAGATCAACACGCTGCGCGGCAACATCAACTGGATGAAGAGCCACGAGACGCGCCTCGCCAGCGAAGTGTTCGGCGAGCATCTCGAGGACCTCAAGCCGGTGATCCAGGTCGGCGGCTCCGACAGCGCATCAGTGGACGCGGTGTTCGAGCTGCTGGTGCGCGGCGGGCGCGCGCTGCCGATGGTGAAGACGCTGATGGTGCCGGAGGCGGCCTCCGAGGGGCGCATCCTGCCGCAGGCGCATCGCGACCTCTACAGCTACTGCAACTCGGTGATGGAGCCGTGGGACGGGCCGGCGGCGCTCGCCATGACCGACGGGCGCTGGGTGCTGGGCGGCATGGATCGTAATGGCTTGCGCCCGATGCGCTACGCCGTGACCGCGGGCGGGCTCATCGTCGCCGGCTCCGAGGCCGGCATGGTCCGGCTCGACGAGACCGAGATCGTCGAGAAGGGCCGGCTCGGCCCGGGCCAGATGATCGGCGTCGACCTCGCTTCGGGCCGCCTCCATCGCGATCGCGAGATCAAGGACGCGCTGGCGGCGACGCGGCCTTACGCCCAATGGGTCAAGAGCAT
>DASVOY010000376.1:0-2620 GCA_036383115.1 Allostellaceae bacterium | reverse complement strand
CAGGTTGGCACCGGAGAAATTGGGCGCTTCGGCCGGTGAGACCTCGAGGCTCGAATAGCCGACCGTATCGAAAAGCGACGCGTTCGACAGGTCGGCGCCGGCGAAGTTCGCACCGATAATCAGCGTATGGTCGAGGTTCGCGCCCGAGAGGTTGACGCGCGAGAGATCGGCGCGCGACAGGTCGGCGCCGTAGAGATTGGCGCCGCCGAGATTGGCGTGCTTGAAATCGAGTTCGCTCAGATCGAGGTAGCTCAAATCCCGGTGCGAAAAATTCACCGGGCTGGACGGGCTCGCCTTCGCCAAAGCCACGCTGATCTGCTGGACCGTCACGTCTGCGGCCCGGGCGCTCGCCGTCGCGATGAGCAGCGCGATACCGATGGGAAGGAGCCGCATGGCCTTCTTCGTCCAAGAGGCGATGGCGCCAGCATAGGGCGGCTGCGGAATCCCGTCCATGGACGGGGTCCTGTCACGGCCGGCCGGCGGCGGGCGTCGCCTCGGCAGTCGGCAGGCCGGCCGCTTCCCAGCCGGTGGTGCCGTCGCGATACCAGTAGAGCTGTGTGTACCCCCAGGAGGCGGCGCGCCTCGTCGCGTTCCAGCTCATCCAGCAATCGGCGAGGCAATAGAGAACCAGCGGCACCGCCTTGTCGCCGGCGGTCGCGCGCGCGAGGTTGTCGCGGAAATAGGCCTCGATCTCGGTGCCAAGCGCGCCGCGCCCGACATCGGGCAGCCACAGGCTGCCGGGAATATCGTTGCGCGGCAGCGGCTTCCAGATCGCGTCCGGGCGCAGCCCCTCGGGCCGGCGCGGCGCCGGCAGGACGTCGACGAAGACCGCGCGCTTCTCCTGCCAGAGGCGCTTCGCCTCATCCGTCCCGATCGCGTTTCCGCCGGCGACCGTGGCCGGCACTGGCGCGCGGTAATCGTCCATTCGATAGTCCGGCGGCTCGGCGACCGCCGTTGTCTCGGAGCGTGCCGCGCCGCCGCCTGCGGCCAGCACAATGGCAAGGGCGAGCCAGGCTTCCCGTCTCATGGAGAGCGAGGCGGTGGCGCTACGGCTTCAGCGGCTGTCCCTGCTCGTCGAGCAGCGGGACGCCGTAGCCGCGCAGGATCGCCGTGATGTCGCCCTGGTTCTGGTTGATGGCGGCATTGATGCGGCGGCGCCATTCGGGCTCGTTGTTACGCACGCCCATGGCGATGTGGTAGGCCATGCGCGGCGCTCCCGGCTCGCTCTGCAGCGCCGCCATTGCCAGCGGCAGGTTTTCATGGCGGATGAAATACCCCGCGATCGGCCCCCACAGCAGCCCGGCGTCGATCTCCTTGTTGGCGATATCGGACAGCATCTGATGGCCCGGCGCCTCGAAGCGGGTATCGACCTGCAGCGCGTAAGGCCGCGCATTGGCCATGAGCTCGTGCCGCACCAGAAGGTCGGCGGGCGGCGTGCCGGCGACGATGCCGATATGCAGCGTCTTCAGCTTGGGATCATCGAAGCCGGAGAACGACCAGCCATCGTCCTTGCGATACACCATGACATAGCTGGTGTAGTAGTAAGGCGTGGTGGTCTGCATGATGTCGTCGCCGGCCACCGTGCCCATGACGAGATCGCACCGCCCGGCGCGCAGCGTGTTGCGCACGAATCCTACGACCTGCGGGAACCAGGTGTATCTCACCGGCAGCGACATCCGCTGCCCGAGCAGCTCGGCGACCTTGTTCTCGAAGCCTTCGCTCTTCTCGTCCGAGAACGGCATGTTGTTGGGATCGGCGCAGACGCGCAACTCGGTTCGCGCGACGAGCTCGCCGGTCGGCGATTGAGCGGCGGCCGGAAGCATCCACGCGACGAGTGCCAGGATGCAGCCCGGGATAGTCCACCGATGTAGCAGAATGGGCATCGACATGATGCGACAAAATCCAGATTCCACGTCGGAAGGCGTCGCGGACTTGTCCGCTATTGCTGGCTGAACCGTTCCGGCCGGCCACGCCCGACCACCCCATCCGAGCGGGCCTTGAGATACGCGTAGATGTCGTCGAGATAACTCACCACGTCCTCGACCTCGCCGAAGGCCGGCATGACGTTCTCGCTTGATGTCGTCACATTCTTCCGGCCGTTGATGACCACGTCCTTGAAGTCCTCCTCGCTCATGTGCTTCAGCGACTCCGTCAGATCCGGTGCGTAAGAGCTGCCTGATCCGTCCGGGCCGTGGCAGCGCAGGCAGGATTCGGTATAGCGTCGCCAGCCATTGTAGGCGTGCTGATCGACCTTGCCGTCCTTGACGACGTAGGGCTTCTGCTCGTCGGCGGCGCGCGTCGCCGTCTCCACGCCGACGAAGGAGAACAGGCACAGTACCGCCAGCGCTCCGGTCGACAAACGCGAAACCATCCGCGGTCCTCCCGAGACCCTCTCTCGCTTAGCGATAAACCGGAAGCGATTGCCGCTGGTTCCGCGTGCGAGCTGATTGCAGAGAAAGGCCGGCATCCCTGTGGCAACTGGGATGCCGGCCGTTTTGAACGTCCGAGCTACGTCAGCTCAGTTGGAGAGCCCAAACACCGTGAGCACGCCGCCCAGCTGCGTGTAGTTGGAGAGCGCCTTGTAGGCACCGACCGCGCCGAGGCCGTCGGTGTCCTTGGT
>DASVOY010000375.1:0-1761 GCA_036383115.1 Allostellaceae bacterium | reverse complement strand
GTCCCCACCGGCGTCGCCGGCGAGCCCACGGCGCCCGGCAATCGCAGCGGCGGTGCGGTCAGCAGAAAGCGGTTGCGCTTGTGCGCGCGCAGCCAGTCGGCGAGCTCGGACAGGTACCAGATCTCGCCGAGATTGACGCCGAGCTTGAAGAGGCAATGCGCGTGCAAGGGCAGCGCCGCGCAATGGTCCTCCTCGCACGGGCGCGAGGGCGATGCCTCGACCGCGTAATTGTCGGCGATCAGCGACACCAGCCCGCTCTTGGTGATCCAGTTGAGCAGCCGCTCGTCGCGCCCGTCGAGCGCGGCGCAGGAGCCGTGCAGCACCTTCTCGTCGGGCTCCTTCTTCATGTCGAGGATGGCCTGGGCGAAGCCGGTGCGCAGGCACACCATGTCGCCGGGCTCGACCTCGACCTGGTCTTTCCTGAGGATCTCCATGAGATCGTCGAAGCCGACCAGCTTGCGCTCGCGGCCGTAATGCGCCTCAAGGTCGATCATCACGGCGCGGCCCTGGATCGCCTTCGCCGCCATGTTCTCGACGCCGAGCCGCCGTGCGCCGACATGCCCCTTGTTCGCCTTGCCGGTCGCATGGTCGAGCGGCCCGACCACGTCCTCGTTGGCGCGGTAGCCGTTGTAGTAGACCATCTCCGGCTTGCCGTCGCCGTCGGCATCGAACATCTGGCCGACATGGGCGAGGCTGTCCCACTGCGTCGAGTATTGCAGCGTCAGCAGCACGACGTCATCGCTGATGATATCGGTGTATTTCGCATCCTCGCGCCCGACGGGATAATTGAAGTTGGGCAGGCCGCCGCGCACCGTCGGCCGCAGTTCCGGCGGGTTGCGCCGTGGGTTGAGCTTGCTGCCGCCGGGATAGTCGAGCGGCAGCGACAGGCAGAAGCTCAGCCCCTCCTTCACCTCGGTGACGCCCTCGAGCACCTTCTTCGGCGTCAGCAGGTTGAGCCGACCCAGCTGATCGTCGGGTCCCCAATCGCCCCAGGTCGAGCCGGGCGGGCGGCGCTTCCACCGCGGATTTTCGGTCATTTCATGTCCTCCCGCGGGACAGCTTCGCCAATTCGGCGTGCCCACGCAATGGGCGCGGCGGCGATCAGCGAGGCGCTGCAGGCCGTCTGGTCCCCTTCGGGCCAGGTCTCGCGGCTCTTTCGCGTCCCCTTCCATGCGATGGGAACCCTCGCGTGAAGCGCTGGGTTTACTATCGCTGTTTAACCGGCGGATGTGCCCGTGCCATTGGCGCTTTACAGCCTTCGCTGCGCTCTTCGTCTCCTCCTGGCCGTGGCCTGGTTGGGCGCGTTGGCGCCGTCGGCGGCCTCGGCCGGGGCCAAGAGCTACTACCATACCGATATCGAAGGCTGGCCGATCGAGGTGAGCACCGATCTCCTCGATCGCGATCCCTGGGCGGCACGCCAAGGCCTCCACCTGCTTCGCACCCAGCTCGCCGGGATCGCGCGGATCATGCCCGGCGCGCCTCTTGCGGAATTGCGCCACGTGCCGATCCGCCTTGCCCATGCCGGCATCGACAGCCTCATCTACCATATGGCCTCTGCGACCGACGCCGCAGTCGCTACGGGCGACTTCATCGAAATCGCGAGTGCGCGTTTTTTCATCCGCAGCAGCGATCAGAAGCCATGGGCGGTATTGCATGAGCTCGCGCATGCCTTCCATGAGCGGGTGCTCGGCCGAGCCAACCCGACCATACGTCAGGCATATCGCAATGCTCTGGCGCAGCATCTCTATGAGCGGGTGCCGC
>DASVOY010000374.1:0-2971 GCA_036383115.1 Allostellaceae bacterium | reverse complement strand
GATCGCGATCATGCGGCGGACGCGCTCGGCGAGCGAGCGGCCGGCGAGCTCGGCGACGCCAAACTCGGTCACCACCGCGTCCATGTCGCTGCGCAGCGAGGTGACCGCGCCGTCGCCGAGCCGCGCCACGATGCGGCTCAGCGTGCCGCCCTTGGCCGCGGCGGGGAGCGCGATGATCGAGCGGCCGCCCGGCGACGCCCTGGCGGCGCGCATGAAATCGACCTGGCCGCCGACCGCACCCAGATAGGCGCCGCCGGCCATCTCGCCATTCACCTGTCCGGTGAGATCGACCTCGATCGCCGAGTTGATGGCCATGAAGTGCGGCAGGCGCCGCAGCGCCTCGGCACCATGGGTGTAGGCGGGAGGCATGAGGCGCAGCGCCGGGTTCCGATGCGCGAAGTCGAAGAGCCGGCGCGTGCCGAAGAGCAGGCCGGCGATGGTGACACCCGTATCGATCGGCTTTTGCGCATTGGTGAGCACGCCGGCCTCGGCGAGGGCGACAATACCGTCGCCGATCATGCCGGAATGCAATCCCAGATCGCGGTGCTGCCTGAGCGCCGACAGGATCGCATCGGGCAGCGCGCCGATGCCGAGCTCGATCGTGGCGCCGTCCGGCACCAGCGGCGCGACATGGGCCGCGATACGCGTCTCGACGTCGCCCAGCGGCGCCGGATGCAGCATCGCCGGCGCGCGCGAGGTGCGGACGATGGCATCGATGCGCAGATCGGGCGGCAGCTCGCTGCCGGGCGTCTGCGGCACCTGGTCGTTGATCTCGGCGATGACCGCGCGGGCCCGCCGCGCCGCGTCGATCTGATAGTCGTTGGCCATGCCGAAGAAGGAGCGCCCCGCCGCGTCGGGCGGGCTCATCTGCAACAGCACGGCGTCCGCGCGCAGCGTGCCCTGGGCGAAGAGCGCGGGAAGCTCGCAGTAATGCGCGGGCACGACATCGAGGAGGCCGGCGCGCGCGAGCGCCTGGTTGTGGCCGCTGCCGGCATAGCCGGCGAAGCCGATGTGGTCGCCATGCTCGGGCCGGAGCGTGCCGGAAAAGCCTGGGCCGAGAAACACGCGGACACCGCCGAGCGCCGCGCGCTGCCGCGCCAGCGTCTCGGTAAGGGTGAGCGGCTCGGCGCAGGCCTGGCCGACCACCACCGTGTCGCCCGCGCGCAGGAACTGCGCGAGGTCGAGGGCGCCGGTGGAGAACTCGATCGTCATCCGGCTGGTCGCGTCAACTGGCGCCGCCCGAGTCCTGCCGCGGCAATACAGGCGAGACCATCGGCTCTCGAGCGCCCCGTCGCCTTGCCCGGCGACGGGCGGCACATGCGGGGCGGGCTCCGATGCTATTGCGCAAGGCCGGACTCCATCTGCAGGCGCGTGAGGAACTCACATTCTCCGTCAGTGTCAAGCTCCGGCGAATTGACGGCACCTTCCGTCATCAGCCAGCATCGGGTCACTGCCAAGGCCGAATCGAGAAGTGCCTCGCGATCGGGGCCCGTGCCGACATGGTCGCCTGGCAGACGGATAGCCACTTTTGGCACCGGCGTGAGCGCCTCCAGGCTCCGGCTCGCTTCCTCGGAGAGGATCGAGTCGTCTGTGCTCCCCAGTACCAGGAACCGGCCGGCAAGCGCGGGAAGATGCAGAGCTGGATCGACCGGCGCCAGCAAGAACTCGGCTCCGAACGCCAGTAGCGGCCGGACCCAGCTCGGTCGGATTCGCCTGTGGCCTCTCACGAGCGCGTCGATCGGTGCGCCGCCATAGGCGAGGACCGTCCACCCGATGCGGATACTTTCCGCCATCGCAACCCGCTGAACCGCCGGAGCCGCCACGCTGCCCAACGAAAATCCGACCAAGCTGACGCGATCAGCATCGGCCCATGGCTGCTCCACCAGCCAATGAAGTGCAGCAGTGACCTGGCCCGGCACGGACAGCGCTTGCGCCCGCAGCGCGGGGAGTCGCAGTACATCCGAGCTCTTGAGAGAAACCGTCGCGAGTGGCCAGTCATATCCGACGACAACGTTGTCCCCGGCGTCGTGAATTGCCCGGATGTTGTGCTCGCCCGTACCCAGTCCGCCAAGCACCACGACGAGCGGCAGTTTGCGGCCGGGTGGCGGATCCGGAAGGCTGACGGTCAATCCGATCGAGCCGAGCCGCGTATCCGAGAGGGTCAAATGCTCGAAGACGCGCCCGGCACGATGTTCTAGCCGATCGAGTTGAACGGCCGGCGCGCTTGCGCTCCGCGGCAAGAAATAAAGCGGGTCGTGCCGGATCCACCACGTCGTCGTGGTCGCGAGCGCCGCCAAGGTCAAAATAGCCGCAGCCGCGAACTTGACAGCTTTCCGTGCCAGTGATGCCTCCGAGCCGGGGATGCCATAGCAGACGGGAGCTTACCATTGTCCACCGCTGGCAGGCGCCTCCGCCGTTGCCCCAGACCGGATACTCTCCCGCTGCTCGGCGCTACCGGTCGCCTGTGTGTTATGAGCCGGCCAAAGACTCAACTATGGGTTTATCCCGATTGCCGCGTCTCATCGAGAATAGCCTGCCCTCTCGCCAACTCTCGCCACGGTTCTTTATCGATGGATGATCAGTCGAACGCGGAGCCTCGGGAGTTCGAGCGCAATCGGCTCGGCGAGGATCGCCCGGCGTGGCGCCGCTCGCGCCGGGTTGACGGCCTCCAGTGAATCACCTGGCGCCATCGAGCGATCACCCGATCGCTGCGCGCTCGGCGCCGGAGTAGCGTGGCTCTTGTTGGGATCCGCGGCATCGGTAAGCGGAGCGATGGTTCTCGCCGGGCAATGCACGCAGCTCGCTGCGCTCACGGGCGTCTGGGCGCTGCTCGTCCTCGCCGGCTGCGCCGGCCCGTCGCCGGCGACAGCCGAAATCGCGCTGGCCGCCGATTCGGTCGCCCGTGCCGAGCAGGCAGGTGCCAGGCAGGGCGCGCCGCTGGCTCTGCAGACGGCGCAGGACGAGCTGAGCC
>DASVOY010000373.1:0-1790 GCA_036383115.1 Allostellaceae bacterium | reverse complement strand
CGGTGCTGTCGCTCAGGAAATATTGGGTCACCAGCGTACCGACCAGCCGCAAGCGGAAATCAGCGAGACGCGGCAGAACATCGGCGAGCACGATCCAGCCGAGATGCGCCTTCATCTCGATGGGGTCGATGTCGGCGCGCGAGGGCATGTGCCGGCCGCGGCGCTTGCTCTCCCAATAGGCCCGCAGGAAGGCCAGCGTCGGATGGTCGAGATGCGCGGGATCGACCTCGGCCCCGACATGCTCCAGGCTGCCGATACGCCCGGCGCTCTGGCTTTTCATCGGATTTCCCTCCAGCGAGAACGCCGCATTCCACGGGCAAACTAAGGCAAAACGACGGTCGTCGTCGAATTATTGACCCCGTTTTTAGTCAAGTTGGCAGTGCCAGCCGAAGGGCAAGCGCGGCACAACGAACCGGCGAGGCTTCGGTGCTGCAAGCCGCCAACTATTGCGCCCCGAACGCCTCGACGCGACTCGTGAGCCCCAGGCTGCCCGCGGTGTTCTCGACCGCCGCGAGGCAGAGTGCGGCGCGCTCCGGCGGGAGCCACACGGAGAATCGCGTGATGTAGCGCCCGCCTTCCGCCTCCGGCAGCTTCTGCGCGTCGAGCCGCACGATGTTCGCGCCGTTCTGGGTGAAGATCTCGGACAGCCGCGCGATGAGGCCGAGCTGATCGCCGCCGCTCACCTCGACGCGGTGCGTGATCCGGCCCATCGGCCCGGGCTGCGGGTCGAAACCATAGGGAATGACGCGGATCTGCGCGCCCTCGAGCTCCGGCACCAGCTCGAGATCGTCGCGCAGCGCATGGGCGGTGACATCGTCCGGCAGCTCGCAGACCGAGGTGAATTCGGCGCCCTTGCCGAGCACGGCGAAGGTGGTGTCGCGCAGGTTGACGCCGGCGGCGAAGAGGCAATCGGCGATCGCCGAGACGAGACCGACGCGGTCGAGACACAGGATCGAGACCAGAGCCACCGAAGCCATCGCGTCCTCCCTCTTCCGCGTTCCGGCGGCTCAGTAGAGATGCTGCCCGCCGGTCACGAAGATCTCGGTGCCGGTGACATAGGCGGAGTCTTCGCTGCAAAGATAGAAGATGCTCGACGCCACGTCCTCGGGCGTACCGAGGCGGTGCAGCGGAATGCGCGGGATCAGCACCTCGGTCTCGGGCGAGAGCATGGCGGTCTCGATCTCGCCCGGCGCCACCGCGTTGACGCGCACGCCGAGCTGGGCGAACTCGACGGCCATCTCGCGCGTCAGCGCCGAGAGCGCCGCCTTCGAGGTCGAATAGGCCGAGCCGGCAAAGGGATGGACGGCATGGCCGGCGATCGAGGTGACGTTGACGATGGCGCCCTTGCCGCGCGCCAGCGCCGCGGCGAAGCCCCGCGCGAGCGCGAGCGGCGTGAAGAAGTTGAGCTGGAACACGTCGCGCCAGTCGGCGAGATCGCCGTTGAGGCAGCCCAAGCGCTCCTTGAACGGCGTCTTCGGCGAGACGCCGGCATTGTTGACGAGCGCATGCAAGGCGCCGTCGCCGACGATGTCGTTGACCTCGGCGACGAAGCGCTCGACCGCAGCGGCGTCGGCAAGGTCGGCGCTGACATGATGCGTCCAGTTAGGATCGCGCTTGCATTCGGCCGGCACGCCCTCGCGCGAGGAGGTGACGACGCGCCAGCCGGCATCGCTGAAGCGCCGCACCGTCGCATGGCCGATGCCGCGGCTCGCGCCGGTGAGGAGCAAGGTCTTGCGCTCGCTGGACATGTCGGAAGCTTAGGCGATGGGCATCCCAGGGGAAAGCGTGGT
>DASVOY010000372.1:0-5421 GCA_036383115.1 Allostellaceae bacterium | reverse complement strand
TGCCGCCGACATAGAGCAGGAGCGCGGGCGGCGCGAGGCTCCCCGTCGCCGCCGCCCAGCCCAGCAGTGCGCCCCAATTGAAGTTGAGCCCTAGGAAGAATTGCGGCCAGTAAGTGACTCGCTTCATCAGCGGATATGTCGCGATGAGCAGCAGCACCAGAAGGCCGAGCAGGATGGCGAGGCGGTCGAGGCTCACGAGCACCGCCGCGCCGATCATGAGCTGAAATACGAGAAAGATCACCGCCTGGCGCAGGCTGACCGCGCCGCTCGGGAGGGGCCGCGTGCGCGTGCGCGCGACGCGGGCGTCGAAATCGCGGTCGATGATGTCGTTGAGCGTGCAGCCGGCGCCGCGCATCGCCATCGCACCGATGCCGAAGAGCGCCATCAGCCGCCAGTCGGGCCACCCCGGCGCCGCCAGCGCGATCGCCCACCATCCCGGGAACAGCAGCAGCCAGGTGCCGATGGGCCGGTCGAGCCGCGCCAGCCGGATATAGGGCAAGAGCGCCGCCGGCGCGTACCGATCGGCCCAGTCGCCGCTACGGATGTCGGTCACCGATATGCCCCCTCTCCCCGCTCGGAACGCGAGTGGACGGGTTGTCCCGCCGAAGGCGGGAGGGGAAATCCAGGACGCGCGCCGCTGCCCCCTCCCCCTCCCTCTTGCACGAGGGGAGAGGGTGAAATGTCCGGGGGCTCGTTCCAGCGGCTTTGGTCATCTAAACTTTCGTCGGCGCATCTTGCCCGCCGCCGGCGCCGCGGCCAAGGCTGGCGATGACGACGCCCAAGACCCGCCTCTATGTCACCACCGATCTCGCCGGCAGCCTGTCAGTCGGGCTCGAGCCGTCGCAGGCGCATCATGTCAGGACGGTGCTGCGGCTGGGGCCGGGCGACGCCGTCGCCCTCTTCAACGGGCGCGATGGCGAATGGCTCGGCCGCATCGACGGCGCCGGCAAAGGCTGGTGCTCGGTCACGCTGCAGGAGCGGCGCCGGGTGCAGGCGTCGGAGGGCGATCTTTGGCTCGTCTTCGCGCCGATCAAGCGAGCGCGCATCGATTTCCTCGTCGAGAAGGCGACCGAGCTCGGCGTGAGCGAGTTCCACCCCATCTATACCGACCGCACCATTGTCGAGCGCGTCAACCTCGACCGCTTGCGCGCCAACGCCATCGAATCGGCGGAGCAGACCGAGCGGCTGACCGTGCCGGAGGTGCGCCAGCCCGAACGGCTCGAGCAGGTGCTGTCGCGGTGGCCTGCGCAACGGCGATTGCTGCTATGCGACGAGAGCGGGGTGTCCCCGCCCATCGCCGCGGCGCTCCAGGGCGCGGCACCGGGGCCCTGGGCGGTGCTGGTCGGGCCCGAGGGCGGCTTCACCCAAACGGAGCTTGACGGTCTCAAGAAACTCCCCTTTGTTTGCCCCGTCGGTTTAGGACCGCGCGTGTTGCGCGCCGATACGGCAGCCTTGGCGGCGCTCGCCGCCTTCCAGGCGCTCGTCGGCGACTGGCGCGCACCGCGGCAGCGTTAACCTGGCGCCGATCGACGTCTTTCCAGGGGATCGGGAGCACGCGCCACCGCCATGTCTTCTCCAACGCTCTCCGGCGGTGCGCCGATCACCGACAGGCGCCAGCTCGTCGAGTATCTCGCCGGCGGTTCCAAGCCGCGCGATGCCTGGCGCATCGGCACCGAGCACGAAAAGTTCGTCTTCCGCCGCAGGGATCGGAAGCCCGTCCCTTATGAGGGTCCCGACGGCATCCGCGCGCTGCTCGAGGGGCTGACCCGCTTCGGCTGGAAGCCGGTGCTCGACGCCGGCAATATCATCGGCCTCGAGGACGGCGGCGGCGGTGCCATCTCGCTCGAGCCCGGCGGGCAGTTCGAGCTATCGGGAGCGCCGGTCGAGAACCTGCACCAGACCTGCAGCGAGGTGCATGAGCATCTGCGCCAGGTCCTCGTCGTCGCGGGCGAGCTCGGCCTCGGCATGCTCGCCATGGGCTTCCACCCGACGGCGCGGCGCGAGGACGTGCCGTGGATGCCCAAGGGGCGCTACGCCATCATGCGCCGCTACATGCCGCTCAAGGGCAACCTCGGCCTCGACATGATGCTGCGCACCTGCACGGTGCAGGTGAACCTCGACTTCGGGTCCGAGGCGGACATGGTGCGCAAGTTCCGCATGAGCCTTGCGCTCCAGCCGGTCGCCGCGGCGCTCTTCGCCAATTCGCCCTTCACCGAGGGCAAGCCGAACGGCTTTCTCAGCTACCGCAGCCACGTGTGGAGCGACGTCGATCCCGACCGCACGGGACTCTTGCCTTTCGTTTTCGAAGAGGGCTTCGGCTTCGAGCGCTATGTCGACTACATGCTCGATGTGCCGATGTATTTCGTCTATCGCAACGGGCGTTATATCGACGCGGCCGGGCAATCCTTCCGCGGCTTCCTCAAGGGTCGGGTGCCGGCGCTCCCGGGCGAGAGGCCGACCCTCAGCGACTGGAACGACCACCTCACCACCGCCTTTCCCGAGGTGCGCCTCAAGCGCTACCTGGAGATGCGCGGCGCCGATGGCGGGCCGTGGCGCCGGCTTTGCGCGCTGCCGGCGCTCTGGGCCGGCCTCTTCTACGACAGCGCGGCGCTCGACGCCGCGGTGGATTTGACCGCCGACTGGACCCAGGCGGAGCGCGAGGCCTTGCGCGCCGCGGTGCCGCGCCTCGGCCTCAAGGCGCCGTTCCGCGGCGGCACGGTGCGGGATGTCGCCGTCTCCATGGTCCGGCTGGCGCAGGAAGGGCTGCGCCGGCGCGCGCAGCGCGACAATACCGGCCAGGACGAGGGCCACTTCCTGGAGACCCTCGCGGAGATCGCGGACTCCGGCCGCACCCCCGCCGAGGACCTGCTGCGGCGCTACGAGACGCGCTGGCAGCGCCACATCGAGCCGGTCTTCACCGAAGAAGCTTATTGACCGGAGGTTGAGCCGGCCCCCGCCCCCACCCCCCGCGCGGCGCGCACTTTTTTCGGAACCACGACACGGCCCCGGCGTTGGTAGAACGCAGCTCAAGAGCAGGGCTGTATGACTTGTCTCCACGCGCCCCGCATCCTGTCCCCCCAAGATGCGGGGCGCACTCTATTCGGGTCAGACTATTCGGGTCAGAGGTTCGCGCTGGCGTCGCCGAGGCGCATCTCTATCCAGCGCTTGGGATTGGCCGAGCCTTGGGCCGGCGGCAGGCCGGTCAGGGACATCCAGCGCGAGCGGTACCAGGCGGAAGCGGAGACCTCGACCTTGATCCGCCCGTCGGCAGGCGGGCCGACAAGGCCGAGCGCCGACCAAGGCAGCAGCGCCTCGGCGGTGATCCGTGGCTGGTCGGCGCCGAAATAGAGCGCCTCGCCGGCTGATACCTGCGGGCAATTATTATCCCGGTGCTCGGAAGGCGCGCCGGCGCAGAGCCGGGCCTCCATCAGTGGGTGGTCCTGGCCCTTCTGCTTGGCGCGTGGCGGGATGAAATAAAGAGTGAAGCGCCTCGGCCCGGCGCCGGCATCGACGTCGAGCTCGAGGCGGTAGGCCTCGCCGAGCGGGAACGCACCGTCATAGGCCAGCAGGTCGAGGTCGTAATAGTCCTGGCCGATGGTGGCGAGCGCCAGCCCGCTCTCGCTCCAGGAGAGATAGGCCTCGCCGAACGCCACCTCGCCCGGCGCGGGCTTGAGCGGCGGCAGCAGCGATGCCGGCTTCGGCCAGTCGATCAGCGAGGCATGCGCAGGATCGATGGTCGCCTTCGGCACGGTGAAGCGCGCCAGCTTCTGGCGCGGCGCCGGATGGGCGTCGGCGTGGATTTCCGGCAATCGCCGGTTCGCCGCGGCGAGCGCCGCGGTGACGTCCTCATAAGGCCGGTCGCGGATGTCGACGAGGCCGAAATTGTAGTCCTCGGCATCGCCCCGCCCGCCGAGTGGGTAGTCGTAGTACTGGAACCAGTGCAGGCCGAGGATCTCCGGCACATTGGCAAAGTTGCCCGCCGCCGCGGCGGCGCCGCGCGCGCGCTCGGCTTGCGTGTCGACGGTCATGAGGTGGCCGTTGTTGCGGTTGCCGGTGCGGTTCTCGCGCGCGGCGTAGAACCATTCCGACACCAGCACTGGCTTGCCGCCGGACAGGCCGCGCAGCCCGTCGAAGAAATAGGGCGCGATCCAGCCCTCGGGGCTGTCGACATTGTAGTTGGTGGCGATGACGTCGACATGGCGGGCCTCGGCCCGGATGGCCACCGGGTCGTAATAGATCGGCAGCCGGTCGCCGAGGAACAGCGCCTCGGGATCGGCATCGTGGAGTGCCTGGGCGGTGAGGGCGTAGTAGCGCTCGGCGACGATTTCGGTCCAATGCCGCACCGCAGCGCTGCCCTTGCCGCCGGGCCTAAGCCGCGTGATCGCGGTGGCGCCGAGCAGCGCATCCCAGGAATTGACGCCCGGCGGCGGCACGAAATCGGCGGTGAAGCGCCGCCAGCTCTTGCCGTAGAGCCGCTTCATCTCCGCCACCCAGCGCTGCTTGGTGTGATTGTCCGCCGGCTTCTCCGAGAAGAAGACGAAGAGCGCGCCGCCCCACCAGCCGGACTCGTTATCGGAGAAATAGCCGAGCCGATAGGGCGAGCCCCGGTATGGCGCCGTGAGGCGCCGTGCTTCCTCGCGCAGCCGCTCCGGCATCGCCGGGTCGAACGGGTCGAACCAGTGGAATTTGGCGTTCCGCCCGAGCTCAAGGTCGATCACGGTCGGCATCTCGAGCTGCTGCGGCGGCAGCGACCAGGCCCCGGCCGAGTTGAAGCCCCAGGCGCCCAAGTGCTGCCGCGTATCTCCGATCCATTCATCGAGGCTCGGCGCGAATTCGTGCCAATCGTAATGCGGCCGCGTCAGCTTCGCGCCGGACGCGCCGCCGTCGACGACGTTGACTCCCGTCGAGAAGAAGCGCTCGCCGCAGGGCGTCCTGAGCCAAGCGGCGCGGTCCTCACGCGTGACAGTCCAGCGCGTCGAGGGCGCGGTGCCGAGGTTGCAGGCGAGGGCGGGTGAGGCGAAAAGGGCAAAGGCGAGCGTCGCCGCGCTGGCGACGGCCCGCCAGCTCATGCCGCCGTGCCGCCGACGGTCAGCCCGTCCATCCGCAGGGTCGGCTGACCGACGCCGACCGGCACGCCCTGGCCGTTCTTGCCGCAGGTGCCGATGCCGTCATCGAGCTTCATGTCGTTGCCGATCATGCCGACTTTGGTGAGCGCATCGGGGCCGTTGCCGATGAGGGTGGCGCCCTTGACCGCCGGTCCGACCTTGCCGTTCTCGATGAGATAGGCCTCGGAGGCCGAGAACACGAACTTGCCCGAGGTGATGTCGACCTGGCCACCGCCGAAATTCACGGCATAGAGGCCGCGCTTCACCGAGCCGATGATCTCCTGGGGGTCCTTGTCGCCTGCCAGCATATAGGTAT
>DASVOY010000371.1:0-4259 GCA_036383115.1 Allostellaceae bacterium | reverse complement strand
CAATGATGGCTATGGCGTGTTCCAGGCGCTAGGAGACCTCGTGGTCACCGGACCGACGCTGACCAACGTCAATGATTTCCGCGCGATCCTGGTGTCGGGTCGCGCGGGCTGAACCCATCATCGAGGGAAGCAAGAGATGCGACGTCAACGCAGCGCCAAGATCGTTGCCACGCTGGGTCCGGCGAGCTCCTCGCCGGAGATGATCAACGCGCTGTTTCGCGCCGGGGTCGACGTGTTCCGGCTCAATTTCAGCCATGGCGAGCGCGACGATCACCGCGCGCGCCTTGACGCGATCCGCGCGCTGGAGAAGGAGACCGGCCGGCCGATCGGCATCATGGCCGATCTGCAGGGGCCGAAGCTGCGTCTCGGCACCTTCGCCGACGGGCGCGTGCGCCTCGCCGCCGGCAAGCACTTCCGGCTCGATCTCGACAAGCAGCCGGGCAGCGCCCAGCGTGCGCCGCTGCCGCATCCCGAGATCTTTGCCGCGCTCGAGCCCGGCACGGAGATCCTGCTCAATGACGGCAATGTGCGGCTCAAGGTGGAATCGTCGGGTGAGCAGTTTGCCGAGACCGCGGTGCTGGCCGGCGGCGAGCTCTCCGACCGTAAGGGCGTCAACGTGCCCAATGCAGTGCTGCCGGTCTCGGCGCTCACGCCGAAGGACCGCGCCGACCTCGCCTTCGCGCTCGACATGGGCGTTGATTGGGTGGCGCTCTCCTTCGTGCAACGCCCCGAGGACGTGGCCGAAGCGCGCAAGCTCATCGGCGGCGCCGCCGGCGTCATGGTCAAGCTCGAGAAGCCGGCGGCCATCCGACGGCTCGCCGAGATCATCGAGTTGAGCGATGCCATCATGGTGGCGCGCGGCGATCTCGGCGTCGAGATGCCGCCCGAGGACGTGCCGCCGCTGCAGCGCCAGATCGTCCATGCCTGCCGCGTCGCCGGCAAGCCGGTGGTGGTGGCGACGCAGATGCTCGAATCCATGGTGCACGCGCCGGTGCCGACGCGTGCCGAGGCTTCCGACGTGGCGACCGCCGTCTATGAAGGCGCCGACGCCGTCATGCTGTCGGCGGAGACGGCGGCGGGCGAGTACCCGATCGAGGCGGTGACCATCATGGACCGCATCATCCGCCGCGTGCAGGCCGATCCGCTGTATTATACGGGCCTCCGCGCCGAAACGCATGCCGAGCCCGACCACACGCCGTCGGACGCCATCAGCGCCGCGGCGCGCCAGGTCGCGCATACGATCGGCGCTGCGGCGATCATCTCCTACACCACCTCCGGCGCGACGGCGCTGCGCGCCGCGCGGGAGCGGCCGGGCGTGCCGATCCTGGCGCTCACCTCCAACCTCGCCACGGCCCGGCGGCTGGCGCTGGTGTGGGGCTTGCACTGCGTCCACACCCGCGACGTCAACAACTTCTCCGACATGGTGCACAAGGCGACGCGCACCGCCCGGCGCGACGGCTTCGCCGATGGCGGCCAGCGCGTGGTGATTACCGCCGGCGTGCCTTTCGGGACGCCGGGCGCCACCAACATCCTGCGCATCGCCTGGGTCGAGAACTAGGAGCGGATCGAGCGCCTGCAGGAGAAGACCGGACGGGTCAGCTCGGCCGGGCGAGGCAGCCGGCGAGCGCGTCGGCGAGGTCGCGCATCAGAGTGAAATAGAGATCGGGCCCGCGCGGCAGCGCCGCGCCCTCGGGGTCGAGCACGGCGGTATTGGCGCGCGTGCCGGCGATCACCGTCTGCACCAGCCGCGGCTCGAATTGCGGCTCGCTGAAGACGCAGCGCGCGCCTGCCCGTGTAACCTTGTCGCGGATTGCCTGGATGCGCCTGGCGCCCGGAGGATGCTCCGGGCTCACCGTGATCGAACCGAGGGCGGCGAGGCCGTAGCGCCGCTCAAGATACTGATAGGCGTCGTGAAAGACGACGAAGGGCACGGCGCGCACCGCCGCGACGCGCTGGCGCAATTCGGCGTCCAGCAAAATCAGGCGCTGCTCCAGCGCGGCGCCGTTGGCGGCGTAGCGCGCGGCGTTCTCGGGATCGCGCGCCGACAGGCGCGCCACGGCCACGCGCACGATCGCCCTGGCATTCTCCGGATCGAGCCAGAGATGGCCGTCCTGCTCCAGCGCGCCCGCATGGTCGCGGGCGTCCTCGTCGGCTTCCCACGCGCCGCCCTCGCGTGCCGGCAGCAGAGCGATCTCCGGCGCGCGATCGAGCTCGACGATCTCGGCCCTGTCGCCGAGCGACGCGAGCGGCTTCACCAGAAAGCCCTCCAGGATCGGGCCGATCCAGAAGACGATGTCGGCCTCCTCGATCCGCTTCGCGTCGGAGGGGCGCAGGGTGTAGAGATGAGGCGAGCTGCCGCCGGTGACCACGAGCGCCGGCTCGCCGACGCCCGCCATGACGCCGGCGATGAGCGAGTGGATCGGCTTGATGCTCGCCACCACCTTGGGCACGGCGGCTTCGGCCGGCGGCGAGACCGTGGCCGTAACCAGCGCGGCGGCAAGAAGCGGCGCAAGGAGCCATCGCGGCATGTCGTTCCCTCAGGCATCGGTTGCGGCCGTGACGATATGTTATATTATAACATCGTCAAGCAGCATGAGGTCCGATGCCCCTTTCCCGCGCGCAGCCGAGCCCGTTCCAGGCAAGCCACGACCACGACAGCTGTATCGATGAGGCGCTCGACCGCGCCGCGCAGCTTTGCGAGGAGCGCGACGCGCGGCTCACCGCGTTGCGGCGGGAGGTGCTGGCGCTGGTCTGGCGCGGGCACGAGCCGGTCGGTGCCTATGCCATGCTCGAGGCGTTGCGCCGGTCGCATTCCGGCGCGGCGCCGCCGACCGTCTACCGCGCGCTCGACTTCCTGATCGAGCACGGCCTCATCCACCGCATCGAATCGCTCAACGCCTATGTCGGCTGCTCGCGGCCGGAGCGGCCGCATGTCAGCCAGTTCCTCATCTGCGGGCGATGCGGTGCCACCGCCGAGCTGGACGACCCGATGATCGCCGAGGCCGTTCTGCGCCGCGCCGGCGAACTCGGCTTCGCGGTCGAGCGGCAGACCATCGAGGTGCGCGGCTCGTGTCCGCGTTGCCAGCCTGCGGCTGCGCAGGCGCCATGAACGCCGCGCCGCCGCTCCTCGTCGAGCTCGACGCCGTCCAGGTCGCCTTCGGCCGGCGCGTGGCGCTGAGCGATGTGTCGCTCGCCCTCAGTCCCGGCGAGATCGTCACCGTCATCGGCCCGAACGGCGCGGGCAAGACGACGCTGCTGCGCGTGGCCCTCGGCCTGCAGCGCCCGGATGCCGGGCGCGTCCGCCGCCGGCCGGGTTTGCGCATCGGCTATGTGCCGCAGCGCCTTGCCGTCGACGAAACCTTGCCGCTGACGGTGCGGCGCTTCCTGGCGCTCGCTTCGCGGGCAAGGCCGGCGATGACGACCGCGCTCGCCGAGGTCGGCGCCAGCCATGCGCTCGACCTGCCGCTGCAGACGCTCTCGGGCGGCGAGCTGCAGCGCGTGCTGCTCGCCCGCGCGCTGCTGCGCGAGCCGGAGCTGCTGGTGCTGGACGAGCCGGTTCAGGGCGTCGACATCGCCGGCCAGGCGGAGCTCTTCGCCCTCATCCGGCGCATCCGCGACACGCGCGGCTGCGGCGTGCTGCTGGTCTCGCACGACCTGCATCTGGTGATGGCGGCGACCGACCACGTGGTCTGCCTCAACCACCATGTCTGCTGCAGCGGCCATCCCGAGGCGGTGAGCCGCGACCCGGCCTATCGCGCGCTCTTCGGCGCCGCGGTCGACGGCTTCGCGCTCTACGCCCATCGCCACGACCACAGCCACGACACCACCGAGGCGGCGCGCAAGCATGGATGACTTCGTGCTCCGCGCCGCGCTGGCCGGGCTCGGCGTCGCGGCGGTCGCGGGACCGCTCGGCTCCTTCGTCGTGTGGCGGCGCATGGCGTATTTCGGCGACACGCTATCGCATTCGGCGCTGCTGGGCGTGGCGCTCGGCTTTCTCCTCGGCGTCAACCTCAACCTCTCCGTCGTCGTCCTGTGCATCGCGCTGGCGCTGGTTCTCGTGGGCTTGCAGCAGCAGCGCCGCTTGCCCGGCGACACGCTGCTCGGCATCATGTCGCATAGCGCGCTCTCACTCGGCCTCGTCGCCTTCGCCTTCCTCGAGACGGTGCGCGTCGACCTCATGGGCTATCTCTTCGGGGACATCCTCTCGGTGACACCGGTGGACCTCGCCTGGATCTATGGCGGCGGCGCGCTGGCGCTCA
>DASVOY010000370.1:0-12358 GCA_036383115.1 Allostellaceae bacterium | reverse complement strand
TACGGCAAGGTCCTGAAGACGGAGCTACGGCGGCGGCTCGGTCAGAGCGGGTCCGTTGGGTCCGGCTGATCGGCGCGGTCGCGGCGGGTGGGCATTCCATGCCGCAACAGAACGCGAGAACCTACGACCCCTTGACCGACCTGCGGATCTCGAGATGCGTTTCGTTGACAAATTCGCTCGTCGACTGCCCCGCGCGGCGATAGACCGACTCGCCGCCCTCGGGCCCTGCGCCGCGGCAATCCCTGCCTCCCTGGTGGAGATCGGCGACGCCTTAGGCGGCGTCGCACGTTACATCACTTCCCCTCGCGCACCAGCTGCTCATAGGCCGGCAGCGTCAGGAACTCGACGAAGCGCGGGGATTCGATCATGTCGCGGAAGAGCTGGCCGGCGTCGTCGAACCGGTTGCCCTTGGGCGCGGCCCCCTTCAGCGTCGCGATCTCCTCGTCGAGGATTTTGCGGGCGAGTGCCAGGTCGACCGTGCGGCCGTCGCTCAGCTTCGCCTTGTGGCGGATCCATTGCCAGACCTGGCTGCGGCTGATCTCCGCGGTCGCCGCGTCCTCCATGAGATTGTAGAGCGGCACGCAGCCGATGCCGCGCAGCCAGGACTCGATATAGCCCAGGCCGACATTGATGTTGGACCGCAACCCCGCCTCGGTGATCGCACCGGTCGGTACTTTCAGGATGTCGGCCGCGGCGACATGCACGTCCTGGCGCTTCCGCGCGATCTGGTTCGGCCCGGGCATGCCCTTGTCGAACACCTCCTTGGCGATGCCGACGAGACCGGGATGCGCCACCCAGGTGCCGTCATGGCCCTCGTTCACTTCACGCTCCTTGTCGGCGCGCACCTTGGCCATGGCGGCGTCGTTGGCGGCGGAGTCGCTCTTGATCGGGATCTGCGCTGCCATCCCGCCCATGGCGTGGATGTTGCGGCGGTGGCAGGTCTTGATCAGGAGGCGGACGTAACTCTGCAGGAAATGCGTCGTCATCGTCACCTGGGACCGATCGGGCATGATGGCCTTCTGATCCTCGGCGAATTTCTTGATGAAGCTGTAGATGTAGTCCCAGCGCCCGCAATTTAGTCCACCCATGTGGTCGCGGAGCTCATGAATGATCTCGTCCATCTCGAAGGCGGCCATGATCGTCTCGATGAGGACGGTGGCGCGGATGCTCCCCTGGGGCACGCCGATCTTGGCCTGGGCGTGGACGAAGACGTCGTTCCACAGCCGCGCCTCGCGATGGCTCTCGAGCTTGGGCAGGTAGAAATAGGGGCCGCTGCCGCGCTTCAGCAGCTCCTTGGCGTTGTGGAAGAAGAAGAGGCCGAAATCGAACAGTGCCCCCGACATCCACTCGCCATCGACCAGCACATGCGCCTCCGGCAGGTGCCAGCCGCGTGGCCGCACCAGGAGCGTCGCGGTCTTGGGGTTGAGCTCATAATGCTTGCCGCTGCCGGGATCGTCGAAGGCGATGGCGCGGCGTACCGCGTCGACGAGATTGAGCTGGCCTTCCAATAGGTTGTCCCAGGTCGGCGTGCTCGCATCCTCGAAATCCGCCATGTAGACATTGGCGCCGCAATTGAGCGCGTTGATGACCATCTTACGGTCGACCGGGCCAGTGATCTCGACGCGGCGGTCCATCAGGTCCTTGGGAACCGGCGCCACCGTCCAGTCGCTCTCGCGCACCTTGCGCGTGTCCGGCAGGAAATCGGGCCGCCAGCCCTGATCGAGCTTCTGCTGCAGCTCGGCGCGCCGCGCCAGGAGCTGCCGCCGCTCTGGGCCGAACTTGCGCTCGAGATCGACGACGAAGGCGACCGCCTCGGGCGAGAGGATCTTCTCGTAGCCGGGCCGGATCGTGCCGCGGATCTCCACGCCTTTCGGTAGAGCCGTCTTATGGTTCGCCATCGTGCTCGCCTCTTGGACTGATGCGCAAAAGACACCGCCGCGCCCGCGGGAGGCGCGCTCATAGCATGAAAGGCGCCTCGCGTCAGCGGCGAGTATCAGCAAACGCTGTGGCGAAGAAATCGATCAGCCGCGCGTAGAGAATCCGCAGATTCTCGGGCTTGCGCACCCCGTGCCCCTCGTCGGGGAAGACCAGCGTCTCATAGCCGATGCCGGCGCCCATGAGCGCCTCCTCCACGACATGGAGGTTCTCCGGCGTCACGTTGGGGTCGTTGGCGCCCTGGACGATGAGGAGCCGGCCGCGGATGCGGTCGACGAAATGGATGGGCGAGCGCTCGCGATAGCGCTCGGCGGCCGTGGCGGGGCTGCCACCCATCATCTCTTCGCTGTAGGGCCGGATGTCCGGCCGCGTCGTCTCGTAGTCGACAACGAGGTCGGTCATGCCGCAGATCGGCGCCGCCGCGGCAACGGTGGCCACTGGCCAATGGGTGATGGCGTGCCAGGACGAGTAGCCGCCATAGGAGGTGCCGGTGATGCCGATCCGGCCGGGTTCGGCGAAACCACGCGCGATCATCGCCTCGATGCCGGTGCGGATGTCCTCCTGCTCGAGCCCGCCCCAGCCGGTCTTGCGGATCGCCTCGCGGAAGCCCACGCCGAAGCCGGTGCTGCCGCGGTAGTTGGGGTCGAGCACGCTGAACCCGGCGGCGCAGCAGCTCTGGATGAAGGCGGAGAGTGCTGCCTCGCTATGCGCGGTCGGGCCGCCATGGACCTGGACGATGAGGCCGCGCGACTTACCCTTCGGGCGATAGAGCCAGCCCTGGATCTCAAGTCCGTCGACCGAGCGCCAGCGCACATCCTCCGCCGTCGCCAGGTCCTCGGCGGCGAGCGCGTTCCCGGCCCAGGGATCGGCGAGATCACCGGCGAGGCGGGCTCGGCCGCGCTCGACGGTGAGGCGCACCAGCGTGTCCGGTTGGCGCGCGCCATAGAGCCGCCCGATCCAGGCGCCGTCCGCCGCCGGCCCGAGCGGCAGCAGCGTGCCGTCGGATGCCTCGATCTTCTCCGCCGCGCCAGTCACGGGATCGATGAGCAGGCTGCGGCTCCGCGCCTCGCGCACCTCGATGGCGACGATGCGGTCGCTGCCCTGCGGCACGTAAGCACCCTCGATGCTCCGGCCGGGATCGTCGACCAGCCAGACAAGGCATTCTGTCTCCGTGTCGTAGACGCCGAGCCGCTTGTGGGTCGGCCGCTCGGCCAGCACCAGCAGGCGGCGGCTGTCCGGGAACCAGCTCGCGCTGGTCTTGACCCCGGCGCCGAAATTGAGGATCTCGCGATCATCGCTGCCGTCGAGCCCGACCATCCACACCTGGGTCCCGGCGGGATCGAGGTCGCGGCGGCTGTAGAGGATACGCGTGCCCTTGCGGTCGAGCCGCGGCGCATAGGCGTTGGGCTTGAGCGGCCGCGCCAGGGCGCGCCGCTCGCCGCTGGCGAGGTCCTGGCGGATCACCCAGCTCGGCTCGATCGTCGCCCCAGTCTCGGGATCGACATTGGCGGCGAAGACGAGATGGCACCCGCTCGCATCGATCTCGCCGCCATGCGGGAAATAAGGCGGGGAGGGCTCCGTGAGTGGCGCCATAGTCCCGTCGAGCGCGAGCCGGAAAAGCTGGTCGCGCTCGTCGCCGCCTTGGTTCTCGGCGACGACCAGGCTCGCGCTGTCCGGCGCCCAGGAGACGACATGTGTGTCGTTCGCCGTCGCCGTCAGGCGGCGCGGCGGCGCCGAGCCGTCAGTCGGCGCGACATAGACGTCGGCCGCCGGACCCTTGCGATACCAGGTCCAGGCGACGTGGCTGCCGTCCGGCGCCAGCAGGACGCGCCCGAGCGCCGGCAGCGATAGGATCGCGTCGATGATCGTCCCGATGAATCTCGGTGAGTCCATCGTGCCGGCGCTCGCCTCAGAACTCGTATTTCTCGATGATCATCGGCTCGTTGCCTGCCGCCGTGTACCACTCCTGGAGCGCGGGCAGCTCCCATACGGCGTCGGCGTAGCGTTGGCTCTCCTGGTCGAGCTCGATCTTGTAGGTGCGGAACCGGCTCACCACCGGCGCATACATGGCGTCGGCGATGGTGAAATGGCCGAAGAGGAACTCGCCGCCCTCGCCGAAGCGCTTGCGACAGTCGCGCCACAGCGCCGTGACGCGGTTGATGTCGGCCTGCGCCTCCGGCGTCATGCCGCGATTCGGGAAGGAGGAGCGCATGTTCATCGGCAGGTGGCTGCGCAGCGCCGCGAATCCCGAATGCATCTCGGCGCTTGCCGCGCGCGCCACCGCCCGCGCCCCGGCGTCCTGCGGCCAGAGCCGCGCTCCGGGGAACAGCTCCGAGAGATACTCGCCGATCGCCAGGGAGTCCCAGACGGCGAACTCGCCGTGGTGAAGCGCCGGCACGCGGCCCGAGGGCGAGTAGCGCAGGATGGTCGGCCGGGTCGCCGCCTCCTCGAGCGGGATCACCAGCTCGGTGAAGGCCGCGCCCGTCTGCCGCAGCATCAGCCAGCCGCGCAGCGACCAGGAGGAGTAGTTCTTGTTGGCGATATAGATGGTGAAGTCGGCCATAGGCTATCCTCGCACCCCCGTTGCGCCTCACCCACTCTGGCGAGACCGGAGCCGGCGCGCAACCGGCCTTAACAGGTGTAATCTGTAGGTTTAAGTCTCGCTCAACGTGTACCCAGGAGATCGCCCTTGCTGTCCCATCTCGTCTCGGAAAGCCGCGACGCCATTCCAGTAACGCCGGTGACGGTCGATGATCGTGCGCAATGGAGCGCTGCGCTTGACGACCGGGGACGCCGCTGGGTGGCGGCGGCCGGCTTCACCGGCGACCCCGGCAAGGTGGCGCTGCTGCCGGATGCCGCCGGAAATCTCGTGCGGGTGCTGGCCGGCGTGGCGCCGGGCGAGGCGCTCTGGGCGCTGGCGGGATTGCCGGACAGCCTGCCGGAGGGGAGTTACCGGCTCGAGCCCCAGCCGGAACGCGCGGCCGCGACGGCGATGGCGCTGGGCTGGGCGCTCGGCTGCTACGCCTTCACCCGCTACAAGGCGCGACCGCGCGGCTTCGCCAAGCTGGTCTGGCCGGAGGCGGCCGATCGCGGGCTGGTCGAGCGCTTGGCGCGCGGCATCGGCCTCGCGCGCGACCTCATCAACACGCCGGCCGAGGATATGGGGCCCGGCGAACTCGCCGCCGCCGCCGAGGAACTTGCGGGGCGGAACGGCGCACGCTGCCGGGTGATCGTGGGCGAGGCGCTGCTCGCCCAGAACTACCCGATGATCCATGCGGTGGGCCGCGCCAGCGCGCGGCCACCGCGCCTGATCGATGTCGTCTGGGGCGAGGCATCGGCGCCCAAGCTCACCCTCGTCGGCAAGGGCGTGTGCTTCGACAGCGGCGGCCTCGACCTCAAGACCTCCGGCGGCATGCGGCTAATGAAGAAGGACATGGGCGGCGCCGCTACGGTGTTGGGGCTGGCCGGGACCGTCATGGAGGCGAAGCTGCCGGTGCGGCTGCGCGTCCTGGTGCCGGCTGTGGAAAACGTCGTCTCGGCCAATTCGATGCGGCCCCTCGATGTCATTCGCACCCGCAAGGGCATCACGGTGGAGATTGGCAATACCGATGCCGAGGGTCGGTTGATCCTCTGCGATGCACTCGCCGAAGCCGACACCGAGAAGCCGGCGCTGCTCATCGACATGGCGACGCTGACCGGCGCGGCGCGGACCGCGCTCGGACCGGAGCTGCCGGCGCTCTTCAGCAATGACGAGGCGCTCGCCGCCGAGCTCCTCGCGGCCGGAGCGGCGGTGGGCGACCCCTTGTGGCGGATGCCGTTGTGGAAGCCCTACCGCAAGATGCTGAAGAGCGACGTCGCCGACATCAACAACGTCTCCGAATCGGGCTTCGCCGGAGCCATCACCGCCGCGCTCTACCTCCAGGAGTTCGTCGCCGCGGAGACGCCTTGGGCCCATATCGACACTTACGCCTGGAACTCGAGCAGCCGCCCCGGCCGGCCGGAGGGCGGCGAGGCGCTGGCGCTGCGCGCTCTCTACCGGCTGATCGAGGCCCGCTTCGGCAAGGCCGGCGCTTAGGTCGCGCCGCCCCGCGACTATTGGTGCGCGATGATTGCTTTCCTTTACGTTTCCTCAACCGCGAGCGCCCAGAATCACCGCGATTGTCGCGGAGGGGCGCGAGGGGATGGCCGAGCTCAAGCCGACGCAGGCGCTGGACCTATGGCGCACCGTGCTGGTCGAGACCGTGCGCAGCGCGGGCCCTGACCTGTCGGCGCGCCAGCTCGCCATCGTACTCACCGTCTACATGACGCCGCCGCCGCACACAGTGCGCGGCATCGCCGCCCTCCTCAAGATCTCCAAGCCGGCGGTCACCCGCGCCCTCGACCGGCTCGGCATGCTCGGCCTCGCTCGGCGCCGGCGCGATACGGCCGACCGCCGCAGCGTGCTGGTGCAGCGCACGGTCAAAGGCTCGGTCTTCCTCAGCGATTTCGCTCAGACCGTCGCTGCCGCGAGCCGGACCTTGGAGCAGCAACGCTCGGCCGGCGCCGCCGGCACCCCCGCCCACATTCAGTAGCCCCGCGCCGGATCGACGCGGTTGAGCAACGGCCTGCCCTGGCGTAGCCGCCGCAGATTATCGGCCACGGCCGGCGCTGCGGTAGGCGCGTGCGTCGCCGCTGCCACATGCGGGGTGATGATGATCCTGGGATCGTCCCAGAAGGGATGGCCTCCGGGCAGAGGCTCGTCGCGGAACACGTCGAGGACTGCGGCGGAAAGCCGTCCGCTGTCGAGCGCCGGGATGAGGTCGGCCTCGACGAGATGCCGGCCGCGCGCGCAATTGATGATCGCGGCACCCCGCGGCAGGCCGGCAAAAAGCCGAGCATCGAGGATGCCGTCGGTCGCCGGCGTCAGCGGCAATAGGCAGACGAGGATCTCCGAGCGCGCCAGAACCGCCTTCAGCCCGTCCTCGCCCTGGAAGCACGCGATTCCTGGCAGCTTCCGCTCGGTGCGGCTCCAGCCTGCGACGTCGAAGCCGAGAACGCAGAGCTTGAGCGCGGCATCGCCGCCCAAGGTCCCGAGGCCGAGCACGCCGACGCGGCGATCCGACGCATTGGGTTGCGGCAGTTCTCGCCAGAGACGCTGGTGCTGCTGCGCCCGATAGGCCGGGTCCTGATGGTGCAGGCGCAACACTTGATGCTGCACGTATTCGCTCATCGCCGCGGTCATGTAGGGATCGACCAGCCGCACGATCGGCACCGCTTTTGGCAGAAGCGGGTCGGCGAGAATATGGTCGACCCCCGCGCCGAGCGACGCAACGAGCCGCAAATTGGGCAGCGAGGCGAGCAGACCCTGCGGCGGCCGCCAGACCAGCGCCGCCGCGATCTCGGCGGAATCGCCGATCTGCGGCCAGACGCGAACGTCGAGGTCGGGGAGAAGCCGGCGCAGCTCGTCGGTCCAGCGCGTCGCCGAATCGATCAAGGATTGAAAGAGGAGGGCCATGGCCGGGCGCTGCCTATTGCGCCGTGGCGGCACTCTCGACCACTTCGAGATCGAAGGCGGCGGCCATGAGGGCGCGGGTGTAGGGGTGGCGCGGCGCCTCGAACAGCTGCGCCGCGGGGCCGTGCTCGACCACCTTGCCGTCCTTCATCACCATCACCTCATGCGCCAGCGCGCGCACCACGCGCAGATCGTGGCTGATGAAGAGGTAGGCCAAGCGGTGCCGCGCCTGCAGCTCGCGCAGGAGGTCGACGACCTGGGCCTGCACCGACATGTCGAGCGCAGAGGTCGGCTCGTCCAGGACGACGAAGCGCGGCTTCAGCACCAGCGCGCGGGCGATGGCGACACGCTGGCGCTGGCCGCCGGAGAATTCGTGCGGATAGCGGTCGGCCGCCTCGGGGTCGAGCCCGACCTCGGTCAGCGCATCGCGGATGATGGGGCGGCGCTCCTCCTCGGTGCGGCCGATGCGGTGGACCTTGAGCCCTTCCTCGACGATCTGGCCGACCGAGAGGCGCGGCGACAGGCTCGAATAAGGGTCCTGGAAGACGATCTGCAGCTCGCGCCGCAATGGGCGCATCTGTCGCTCGCCGATGCCGTCGAGCCGGCGCCCGTCATAGCGGATGGCGCCCTCGCTGGCGAGAAGGCGCAGCACGGCGAGACCAAGTGTGGTCTTGCCCGAGCCGCTCTCGCCGACGACGCCCAAGGTCTCGCCGGCGCGCAGCGAGAAATCGACGCCGTCGACCGCCTTCACGTGCCCGGTGACGCGGCGCAGGACGCCGCCGCGGATGGGGAACCAGACCTTGAGCCGCTCGGCGGCGATGAGCACCGGCGGCCGCGGCTCGAGGGCGAGCGGCTTGCCCTTGGGCTCCGCCGCGAGGAGATGGCGCGTATAGGCGTGTTTCGGGCGGGCGAAGACGTCGCGCGTCGGCCCGGCCTCGACGATCTCGCCCTTGGTCATGACGCAGACCCGGTCGGCCACCTTGCGCACGATGGTGAGGTCGTGGGTGATGAGCAGCAGCGCCATGCCGAAGCGCGACTGAAGCTCCTTCAGCAGCTTCAGGATCTGCGCCTGGATGGTGACGTCGAGCGCCGTCGTCGGCTCGTCGGCGATGAGGATGTCGGGCTCGTTGGCGAGCGCCATGGCGATCATGACGCGCTGGCGCTGGCCGCCCGATAGCTGGTGCGGATAGGCATCGAGCCGCTTCTCGGCCTCGGCGAGGCCGACGAGGTGCAGCAGCTCGATGGCCCGCGCCCGCGCCGCGGCGCCGTTCATGCGCTTGTGCAGGTAGAGCGTCTCGGTCAGCTGCTTCTCGATGGTGTGAAGCGGATTCAAGGAGGTCATCGGCTCCTGGAACACCATGGCGATGCGGTTGCCGCGGATGTCGCGCAGGATCGCGGGCGGCGCGCCGACGAGCTCCGTGCCGTCGAAGACGATGCTGGAAGCGCGCGAATGCGTGGCGGCCGGATAGGGCAGAAGTTGAAGGATCGAGAGTGCCGTCACGGACTTGCCCGAGCCGGACTCGCCGACGAGCGCGAGCGTCTCGCCTTTATCGAGGTCGAACGAGACTCCCTTGACCGCCTCGACGGCCCCGCCCGGAACCGCGAAGGTGACGTGGAGATCGCGGATGGAAAGGAGCGCGCTCATTTGACCTTCCGCGGATCGAAGGCGTCGCGCACGGCCTCGCCGATGAAGATGAGGAGGCTGAGCATGAAGGCGAGCACGAAAAACGAGGTGAAGCCGAGCCAGGGCGCCTGGAGGTTGTTCTTGCCTTGCGCCAGCAGCTCGCCCAGCGACGGCGAGCCCGGCGGGAGGCCGAACCCGAGGAAGTCGAGCGAGGTGAGGGTGGTGATCGAGCCGTTGAGGATGAAGGGCATGAAGGTGAGCGTCGCCACCATGGCGTTGGGTAGAACGTGGCGCCAGATGATGACCGTGTTCGATACGCCCAAGGCGCGCGCGGCGCGGACATAGTCGAAATTGCGCGCACGCAGGAACTCGGCGCGCACGAGGTCGACGAGCGACATCCAGGAAAACAGCAGCATGATGCCGAGCAGCCACCAGAAATTCGGCTGGATGATGCTCGACAGGATGATCAGCAGAAAGAGCACGGGCAGCCCGGACCACACCTCGATGAAGCGCTGGAAGAGGAGGTCGGTGAGGCCACCGTAATAGCCCTGGATCGCACCGGCGGCGACGCCGACGATCGAGCTCAGCACGGTGAGCACCAGCCCGAACAGCACCGAGATGCGGAAGCCGTAGATGAGGCGGGCCAGCACGTCGCGCCCTTGATCGTCGGTGCCGAGCCAGTTGACCGCATCCGGCGGCGAGGGCGCGGGCGACGGCAGGTCGTAGTTGATGGTCTTGTAGTTGAACGGGATGAGCGGCCAGACCGTCCAGCCATGCTCGGCGATGTGCTGACGCACATAGGGGTCGCGATAATCCGCCGCGGTCGGGAACTCGCCGCCGAAGGTCGTTTCGGGGTAGTCGACGAAGACGGGGAAATAGAGATGGCCGTCGTAGTCGATGAGGAGCGGCCGGTCGTTGGCGATGAATTCGGCGAAGAGGCTCAGAACGAAGAGGACGAGGAAGATCCAGAGCGACCAGAAGCCGCGCCGGTTGGCGCGGAAATTGGCCAGGCGCCGTCGCGTGAGCGGCGTCAGCCGCGGTGCCAGCCGGCGCCGCGTCGGCGATCTCGCAAGCGCGGTGGAGGGCGCGCTCACGCTCACCGCGTGCCGAAGTCGATGCGGGGATCGACGAGCATATAAACCAGGTCGCGCACCAGCGTCATCACTAAGCCGATAAGCGTATAGATGTAGAGCGTGCCGAAGACGATGGGATAATCGCGCCCGATCACCGCCTGATATCCCAGCAACCCGAGCCCGTCGAGCGAGAAGATGACCTCGACCAGCAGTGCGCCGGTGAAGAGGATGCCGATGAACGCCGCCGGGAATCCGGCGATCACCAGCAGCATCGCGTTGCGGAAGACGTGGCCGTAAAGCACGCGATGCTCCGACAATCCCTTCGAATACGCCGTCACCACATATTGCTTGTTGATCTCCTCGAGAAAGGAATTCTTTGTGAGCATGGTCAGGCTGGCGAAGCTGCCGATCAGCAGCGACACTACCGGCAAGGCGATGTGCCAGAAATAGTCGGCGATCCGATGCGGCCAGCCGAAGCTCGCCCAGTCGTCCGAGACGATGCCGCGGAGCGGAAACCACTGCAGGTAGCTGCCGCCGGCAAAAAGCACGATGAGCAGGATGGCGAAGAGAAAGCCGGGGATGGCGTAGCCCACGATGACGACCGCGCTGGTCCACAGGTCGAACTTGCTCCCGTCCCTGACCGCCTTGCGGATGCCGAGCGGGATCGAGATCAGATAGGTGATTAGCGTCGCCCACAGCCCCAGCGAGATCGACACTGGCAGCTTGTCGGCGATGAGCCGGACGACGGCCCGGTCCTGGTAGAAGCTCGTGCCGAAATCGAAGGTGAGATAATTCCGGATCATGATCAGGAAGCGCTCGACCGGCGGCTTGTCGAAGCCGTAGAGCTTCTCGAGCTGCTTGATAAATTCGGGATCGAGGCCGCGCGCGCCGCGCGTCTGGTTCTCGCCCGAACTCGGCGCCGGCCGGCTCAGCTCGCCGCTGCCGCCGCTCACGCGCCCGAGCGCGCCGGCATCGACGCCCTTCAGCTGCGCGATGAGCTGATCCACCGGGCCGCCCGGCGCCGCTTGGATGATGACGAAGTTCACCAGGATGATGGCGAACAGCGTCGGGATCATCAGCAGGATGCGGCGGATGGCATAGGCGAACATTGTCGTTTCAACCGGCCCGAAAAAGCGTGGTGCGAGCGCGGCAGCTCACTTCTTCGGCTCCTGGGCCTTCTTCGCCTCGACCGTTTTCTCGCGCTGCGGGTCGACCCACCACGTGTCGAGGGCCAGCGTGTAGGGCGGCGAGATCTTGGGCCGCGAGAACTTGTCCCAAGCAGCGACGCGGAAATACGAGATATGCCAGTTCGGGATGACGTAGTGGCTCTGCAGCAGCACGCGATCGAGCGCATGGACGCGCGTGACCAGGGTTGGGCGATCGGGCGCGCTGATGATGAGCGCGACGAGGTCGTCCACCGCCTTGCTGCGCACGCCCGAGTAATTGCGGCTGCCGACATCATCCGCCGCGGCGGAACTCCAGTACTCGCGCTGCTCGTTGCCCGGCGACAGCGACTCGCCCCAGAGCACGACGGTCATATCGAAGTCGAACTGCTTCATCCGGTTCTCGTACTGCGCGGGATCGACGGTCCGTACCCTGGCGGTGATGCCGATCCGCCCCAAATTCTGGACGAAGGGCAGCACGATGCGCTCGAATTCCGGCTGCGCCAGCAGGAATTCGAATTCGAAGGGCTGCCCCGTCTTGTCGTTGACGAGCTTCTCGTTCTTGATGGACCAGCCCGCTTCCTTCAGAAGCCGGAGCGCCTGGCGCATGTTGTCGCGGATATTGCCGGAACCGTCCGTCTTCGGCGGCTGATAGGCGGCGGTGAATACCTCGTCGGGGATGTCGCCCTTGTATTTCTCCAGAAGCTTGAGCTCGTCGGCGCTCGGCAGCCCCGATGACGCCAGGTCCGAATTCGAGAAATAGCTCGTGGTGCGCGTGTAGGCGTTATAGAAGAGATTCTTGTTGGTCCATTCGAAATCGAAGAAATAGCCGAGCGCCTGGCGGACACGCCGGTCCTGAAACAGCGGCCGCCGCGTGTTGTAGCCGAAGCCTTGCATCCCCGTCGGCACCTTGTTCGGGATCTCCTCCTTCTTGAAGAGGCCGTCCCTGAGAGCCGGGCTGTCATAGCCGGTCGCCCAATTCTTCGCGACGTTCTCGACGCGTACATCGTACTGCCCGGCCTTGAACGCCTCGAGCGCGACGGTCTGGTCGCGATAGTAGTCGTAGCGGATC
>DASVOY010000369.1:0-9391 GCA_036383115.1 Allostellaceae bacterium | reverse complement strand
AGGCATCGAGTTCGGCGCGGTAGGCCGCCTCGATGCCGCCTTCGACCGGCAAAGAGCCCCAATCGCCCGAAGGCCAAGCATAGCGGTAATGGAGCCGGGCATGGTTGGTATGCGCTGCGCCGGCGACGCCGAAGGCTTTCCGCACGAGGATCGAGCACCAGGGCACGCGGGCCTGATAGACGGCGGCCAGGGCACGGGCGCCGTGGCGGATCGTGCCCGCCTTCTCCGCCTCAAGGCCGATCACGAAGCCGGGGATGTCGACGAGATGCACCACTGGCAGGTGGAAGGTGTTGGCGAGATCGACGAAGCGCGTGATCTTCTGCGATGCCTGCGCCGTCCAGCCGCCACCATAGATGTAGGGGTCGCTCGCCAGCATAGCGACCGGCCAGCCGTCGAGCCGCGCCAGGCCGGTGATCGCGGAGCCGCCGAATTTGCGGCCGATCTCGAAGAAGCTGTCGCGGTCGACGACGGCGCGGACCACCTTGCGCATGTCGTAGACCTTGCGCCGGTCGTGCGGCACCGCATTGATGAGCCAGTCCTCGCGCCGCGCCGGATCGTCGCCGGCCGCGCCGCGGCCGGGCAGCTCGAACACTGATGAGGGCAGATAGGACAGGAAGCGACGTGCACGCTCGAAGGCCTCCGCCTCGCTCGCCACCACGTCGTCGACCGCGCCGGCGCGGGCGTGGATGTCGCTGCCGCCGAGCTCCTCCTTCGTCAGGGTCTGGCCGAGGCGCGCCACCACAGGCGGGCCGGCGATGAACATTTGCGACGTGCCCTCGACCATCACCGAGTAATGGCTGGTCACGAGCCGTGCCGCGCCGAGGCCCGCCACCGAGCCCAAGCCCAGCGCCACCACGGGCACGGCGCCCATATTGGCGACCACAAGGTCCCACGCGGGATTGGCCGGCACATAGGTCCGGCCTTCGGTCTCGAGCGTCCTGACCGAGCCGCCGCCGCCCGTGCCGTCGACGAGGCGGACGAGCGGCAGGCGCAGCTCGTTGGCCATCTGCTCGGCCATGATCTGCTTGCCGCGGATCGACGCATCCGCAGCACCGCCGCGCACCGTGAAATCATCGCCGCCGACCACCACCGGGCGGCCCTCAATGCGCCCGCGGCCGAAGACGAAATTCGCCGGCATGAACTCCCGAAGCGCGTCCACGTCGTCGTAGCCTGCCTTTCCGGCGATGGCGCCGATCTCATGGAAACTGCCGGGGTCGAGCAACTTGTCGATGCGCTCGCGCACGGTGAGCTTGCCGCCCTCGCGCTGCCGCTTGACCTTGTCGGCGCCACCCATCTGCCGCGCCAGGGCCTCGCGGCGGCGCAGCTCCTCGATTTCCGCTTCCCACCCCATTCTTTCGTCTTTCTTCTCTTGGCGTATTCCCCGGGCGAGGCGATGATAGCAGGTCCGGCGCGAGCGGGACGGGCATCCGCCCCGCCCGGCGAAGAGACTGTCCCGTTCGCCAGAACCGCTATACCATGTCCGCAAACTTACGTATTTGTACGGATGACGGGCAGCGACACTCCGTCTATAAGTTATGAACCGCGTGTCGGGTGCGGCAGCGCCATGCTGTCTCGCCCTAAGATTGCTGCCGCAAGGAAATTACCTTGCATTTGACCGATATCCCATGACTGCAGACCAATTGTGATGGCCAGATGAACCGCTTCCCCCTTTACAGCCGCGCCCCCAAGGGTGCGCTCGCCGCCCTCGCGCTCCTGTCGCTCATTGGCTGCAGCACGGCCATGCCGGGCAACGCCTCGGACCCCGATTTCGCCCTCTACCGCCGGGTGGTGGACCGCGTCCGTTCGGGTTATGTCGAGCCGGTCAGTGACGACCGGCTGGTCAAGGACAGCCTCAAGGGCATGCTCACCGGGCTCGATCCGCATTCGGACTACATGGACGAGGACGAGTACCGCGAGATGCTCGCCGACAGCCATGGCGAGTTCGCCGGCATCGGCACCGAGCTGACCCGCGACGAGAGCCATCCGAAGATCATCTCGCCCATCGACGACACGCCTGCCGCGCGCGCCGGGCTCAAGCCGGGCGACGTCATCCTGCGCATCGACGGCCATCCGACCGAGGGCATGAGCCTCAAGGAGGCCGTCGACCAGCTGCGCGGGCCGTCCGGGACCAAGGTACGGGTGACGATCATGCGCCTGGGGCAGCGCCCCTTCGACGTCACGCTGACCCGTGCGCTCATCCGCGTCGTCTCGGTGAAGTCGCATCTCGAGCCCGGGCGCATCGCCTATCTGCGCGTCACCACGTTCGCCGAGAAGACGCAAAGCGAGTTCCTCGACGCCCTCGACCACCTGAAGCGCGAGGCCGGCGGGCGGCTCGACGGGGTCGTACTCGATCTGCGCAACGATCCCGGCGGGCTCCTCGACACCGCCGTGCGCGTCGCCGCCAACTTCCTCGACGGGGGCACTATCGTCTCGACGCATGGGCGCAACAGCGGCGAGGACGAGACCTATGCCGCCCAGCCCGACGGCGACCGCGTGCGCGGCGTGCCGGTGATCGTCCTCGTCAACGGCGCCTCGGCCTCGGCCTCGGAGATCGTCGCGGGCGCGCTGCAGGACCGCCATCGCGCCACCGTTCTCGGCACGCGCAGCTTCGGCAAGGGCTCGGTGCAGACGATCATCCCGCTCGACGGGCATGGCGCGCTGCGTCTCACCACTGCGCGCTACTACACGCCGTCGGGCCGCTCGATCCAGGGCGAGGGCATCACCCCCGACGTCGTGGTGCTGCCGCCGCGTGACCAGCAGATCGCCCAGGCGACGGTGCTGCACGAGACGGACCTGCGCGGCGCGCTCAAGAATACCGGGCCGGAGCGCGGCGGCGCCGACCGCTCGGCCGCCGCCACGCCGTCACTCGATCAGGACAGCGAAGCTGCCGCCATCGATCCCGCGATCATCGGCACGGCGAAGGATCACCAGCTCGCGGTGGCGCTGAAGCGGCTCAAGGAGATGGTGGCGCGCAGCGCAGGCGCCGGCCGAAGCTGACCTACCGCTTGCGGCCGACCAGGCGAAGGAAGCGGTCCTTCAATTGAAGGGCCGCTCCGGCCACCATGGGAAGAAGGCTGGCATGTCGCGGCTCGGCCGCATGGTGAAGCGCGGCGGGCGCTTCTCCAGGAAGGACGCGACCCCTTCATAGGCGTCGGGCGAGCGACCCATCGTCTGGATGCCGCGCGAATCCACCTTGTGCGCCTCCATCGGATGGTCGGCGCCAAGCATCCGCCACAGCATCTGGCGCGCCAACGCCACCGACACGGCCGAGGTGTTGTCGGCGATCTCGCGGGCGAGCGCGCGCGCCGCAGGCAGCAGCTCGGACGCCGGCAGGACGCGTTTCACGAGCCCGCCGTTGAGCGCCTCCTCGGCGTCGAAGACGCGCCCCGTCAGCACCCACTCCAGCGCCTGCTGAATGCCCACGAGGCGTGGCAGGAACCAGCTGCTGCACGCTTCCGGCACCACGCCCCGCCGGGTGAAGACGAAGCCGAAACGCGCGCCCTCGGCGGCGAGGCGGATGTCCATCGGCAGCTGCATGGTGGCGCCGACGCCGACCGCCGGTCCGTTCACCGCGGCGATCACCGGCTTCCGGCACTCGAAGATGCGCAAGCTGACGGTGCCGCCGCCGTCGCGCCGCTGCTGGTCTGGCGCGATGGCGCCGCGCGCCGCATAATCGAACGTCTTGCCGCCCGCCGACAAATCGGCACCGGCGCAGAAGGCGCGGCCCGCGCCGGTGACGATCACCGCCCGCACCGCGTCGTCGCCGTCGATCCGGTCGAAGGCGGCGATGAGCTCCTGGCGCATGGTCTCGGTGAAGGCGTTGAGCTTCTCCGGACGGTTCAAGGTGATGGTGGCGATCCCGTCCTCGACGGCATAGAGGATCTGCTCGAACATCGGTGCTGCCTCCCCCGGGGTGTACGCGATCAGAATTCCAGATGGAGCCTCGCGGCGAAGATCGACACGGGCCCGCGATCCCGGTTGTAGGCCGGATTGGCCACGAACTGATAGTCGAAGGTGACGGACACCGGCTCGACGACGCGATAGCTGTAATAGGCCTCGACGATGCCCTCGGGCGCGTAGTCGAGCCGTCCGTCGCCGACGAGGATGCCGGTGCCGCCGGCGGCGAAGAACTCTCGGTGCGCCTGCGACAGCGCGTTGACCGCACCGCCCAGGCCGATGGTGTCCTGCGGCCGGCTCCACGACGTGCCTTTGACGCTGGTGCCCAGCGAGAAGCTCGTATCGACGTCGGTGAAGGCCCAGGTCTCGGTACGGCCGTCGTTCCAGCTGAAGCGCGAGAAGACACCGACATCGTCGGTGACGGCCTGCTCGAGATTCACGGCGAAACCCGCTTTCCAACGGTCGCGGCGCGCGGCGACAATGTCGGCGGGGGTCCCGGTCTCGGCAGCAAGGGCGACGGCCTGCTGAAGATTGCCCATGGGGGCGCGGTTGGCGAAGACCAGGAAGCGCAGCTTGCCCAGCTCGCCCACCAGCTCATGCCGGGTTTCGAGCTCGATGACCGCGCCGTAGCGCTTCCAGAAGCGCGGCTCGAGATCGCGGTCATTGGCCCGCTTCGGCTCGAGGAACCAGCCGCCGCGCAACGCCCAGCCCTGCTGGTTGAGCTCGACCGCGGCGCCGTCGGTGTAGCCTTTCTGGTCGGCCGGATAATCCCATGCCGCGGCCTCCCATAGGCTCCAGTTCATGAACGTGGTCCGTGGGTCGTGCGCATACTGATTGTCATCGAAGATGTCGGTCACGGCGAATTTGCCGGCGGTCACGGTCACGCGCGACACATCGACCGGCCCCGCCAGGCGGTTCGGGCCGTCCTCGACCGTCTCCGCGGCGCCGCCGAGGCCGAAGGTTTGCCGCAGAAACAGCCGTGCCACATTCGGCTTCGGCGTGTCGAACCCGGCCTTCTGTGCCTCGCCGTTGGGGAAGCCCGCGATACCGAAGGTCCTGTTCAACCCGAAGCCCTGATTCGCTTCCGGATTGAAGTAGAACTCGCCGCCCTCCCAAGGCAGCCGCCGGCCGAGAAACGCGGTAGCGCTGACGGTCTCGCGCCCCTCGCCTCCGCTCGGCAGGCCGCTGGGGCTTCGGAACGACGAATGGAAGCCCGGATAAGCCTGGAAGATGCCGGTCGATTGGAAATGCAGGCTCCAATCTTCCGCCGGCTTCGGTGTTTGCGGACCGAGTTCCTCCGCATGGCTGAGCGCCGTCATCGCCAGGATCACGGCAACCAGCGCGCCGATGACAGCGACGAGCCGTCCTCCGACCGAGCGTTTCAGCCACGCGGGATTGCGGAGCGTGTCGCTGCGGGTGACCTCATGCGACCGGACGACGTGACGGCCGGAGATCATCGCCGGATCATGCACCGTTTCGACCGACCACTTCATGACAAGGATCTTGGTTTTCCCGCTTCCCGACCGATCGGAGCTGACCGGCACCCAGCTTAGCCTGAGAACCCGCTTCATGGCCCACCGCCTTCCCTCGGTGGGCCGGCGCGGCGAGTCCGAGCGCCTATGTTATCGGCAAGGCGCTCACACCCGCCCTCGCCCAGCGGGCCGAGAGCGTCTCGGGTTTTCGGAGCGCCATGGCCACCGCAATGCCCATGGCGCCGGTTCTGCTACTGTCGCTTGCCATCTCTGCTCCTCAGTCGCCCGCATCGGCATCAAAGCACTACAGGTGCGCGGTCCGGACACGGCTCGGCGACGGCGCAATGGCCGCGGCGGGCGGGGCCTCTGGAGCGCCGCGCGGCGGAAAACCGCGCCTGACGCGCGGGCATGACGGGCGCGCGCGGGCGGATTGTTTCACGTGAAACCTACATCTTTGCGCCCGAGTGCTCTATCGAGTGGATCATGTGGAGGCCGTTCTGCATCAGTCGGCGCGACACAAGAACCGCGCCAGTGCACTACTGTGGACCAGCCGAGAATCGTCCCGCGGCCGCCTAGTCAGGAGAAGAAGATGAAGATCCGGAGGCCGCGCGATGCGCGTGGCGCGGTTGGGCATGCTCCACGACGCGGCCGCGGATCATCGTCCGGATGAAGCGGAGCATCCTGCCGATCGCAGCGCCCAACCCGGCGCTCGACCTTGTCTCATCGAACCGGTGCCGCTTGGCGGCATGAGCCCGGCAAAGCTCGGCCCGAACCAGGGCCAGTGCAAGGGTATCCCTCATGGTTCACTTTCCTTCCGTCGCCCTGCGGCGGATTGAAGGTGAACCGGAGGGTCTACCCGATGGCGACCACCCTCCAGTCACCCCGCGCGCGGCAGGGGACATTCGTGTCCTTGGACGCCGCCGCCACGGCCGCGCGAACGGCGATGACGGTGGCACGACTAGGGTGGCTGTCCATCTTGCTCTCTGACGTTGACAACGAGCCGCGACACGATACGTCGCCGCAGCCACGCGCAGATAAGTTCGCGTCCCGGTGCCTGTCAAGGACCAAGAGCTGCGATGTCGAAAAAAACGGCGCGCACGCCGCGCCTAACGATGCTCGTCCCGAACGGCAACGTCGGAACGGTTCCACCAGCCGCCGCCCAGCGCCTGGAACAGTGCCGCGGTATCGGCGTATCGGCTCGCCTGGGCCTGCACGAGATTGATGCGTGCGGTCTGATACGTCTGTTGGGCGCTGAGCAGCGACAGGTAGCTGGTCTGGCCCAGCGCCACACGCCGGCGCGCGATGTCGAGGCTGTCGGCGGCAGCGCGCTCGGCGCGAACCGCCGCTTGCAGCGCGTCGGCATCCGATTGAAGCGCGCGCAGTGCATCGGCCACGTTCCGGAAGGCGGTGACCACTGTGCTGCGATACTGCGCCGCCGCTTGATCGTAAGCGGCCTCGGCGGCGCGCTGCCGGTGCAGCAGCGTGCCGCCTTCGAAGATCGGCTGCGTCAGGCTCGCCGCCAGGCTCCAGAAACCCGTGCCGGGCGTGAACAACCGGTCGAGCTGAGCCGCCGTGGTGCCGTCGCTCGCGGTCAGCGTGATATTCGGCAGCCGATTGGCGATGGCGACGCCGATCTGGGCGCTTGCCGAATGCAGATTCGCTTCGGCGGCACGCATGTCCGGACGTTGCTCCGCGAGCCTCGAAGGCAGGGTGACCGGCAGGTCTTGCGGTAGCTGCAGGGTCGACAGCTCGAACCGCTCTCCCACCTCCTCGCTGGGGAGACGCCCGGCCAGTGCCGTGAGCAGGTCGCGTTGCTGCGCCAATTGCTTTTGCAGCGGCGGAAGCGTTTGCTGCGTCTGCGCCAGCGCCGCCTCCTGCGCTAGCACATCGGCCATCGCGATCTGGCCCAGGGCATACTGCCGTCGCAAAAGCGCCAGGAGCTGGCTCTCGATGTCGATGATCTCCTGTGTCGCTGCGATCTGCCCGCGCAAGGAGGCCTCTTGCACCGCCGCGGCGACGACGTTCGAGGTCAGCGTCAGATAGGTCGCCTCGAGCTGGAAGCGCTGCGACTCCGCTTGCGCGCCCAGCGCTTCCACCTGGCGCCGCGTGCCGCCGAACACGTCCGGCACATAGGACACGCTCACCTGCGCGGTGTAGAGGTTGAAGATCGGAATCCCCGAGCTCAGGGTCGGCGCCAGGACGGCCGTCGGGTTCTTCTGGCGGCTCGGCGAGAAATTGGCTTCAACGCTGGGATAGAACGCGCCTTGCTGCGCGTAGAAATTCTCCAGCGCCACCCGCAGCGCTGCCTGCGCCGCCTGCAGGTCGGGATTGGCCTTGAGCGCCTGCTCGATGAGCGCGTTGAGCGGCTCGGACCGGAACAAGGTCCACCACTGCCCGGGAATGTCGAGATCGCGCACGAAGCGCTGCGCCTCGCCGCCGGCGACATCGGCCGAAACGGTCTGCGCCGGCAAGGGCTCCGGCGCATAGCCGCTGACATCCGGAGCGGCGGGCCGGTGAAAATCCGGGCCGACCGCGCAGGCGCACAGCAGCACCGGCGCGAGGAGGGCGACAAATCGACATGGTGCGATGCGTCCACTCATGGCCGGGATTCCCATCACTCGGCCGCGTGCGGCTGCGCCTCGCCTTCCGCCACGGCGCGCTCGCGGCGCGACAGGCGCTCGATGGCGACGGGAAGGACGATGAGGATCAGGACCGGCGCCAGCAGCATGCCGCCCACGACGACGAGCGCCAACGGGCGCTGCACCTGCGCGCCGATGGCGGTGGAGAGCGCCGCCGGCACCAGGCCGGCGCAGGCGGCGATGCAGGTCATCATCACCGGCCGCATCTGCACCTCGCAGGTGCGGAGGATCGCCTGTGCGCGCTCGACGCCGGCGTCGATCAGCTTATTGTAGTAGGAGAGCACGATGATGCCGTCCATCGCCGCGATGCCGAAGAGGGCGACGAAGCCGATGGCCGCGGATACGCTGAACGGCGTGCCGGTCAGATAGAGCGTAAAGACGCCGCCGACCAGCGCCATGGGAATGACGCTCGCCGCGAGCAGCGCGTCGCGGAACGAGCCGAAATTGAAATAGAGCAGCACAGCGATGAGCGCGATGCTGAACGGCACCACCACGGCGAGGCGCTGCAGCGCCTCCTCGAGATTGTCGAACTCGCCCACCCATTCGAGGCGATAGCCGGCCGGCATTGTCACTTCCCGCGCCACCTTCTCCTGCGCGTCGCGCACGGCGCTGCCGAGGTCGCGGCCGCGCACGCTGAATTTGATCGGGATGTAGCGCTCCTGCTGCTCGCGATAGATGAAGGACGCGCCCGACACGAGATCGATCTTGGCGACCTCGCTCAGCGGCACCTGCGTGACGTTGTTGCCGCTGGACACGCCGACCGTGACATTGCGAATGGCGGCAAGGCTCTCCCGGTATTTCGGCGCGAGCCGCACGATCATCGGGAAATGCCGGTCGCTGCCCTCCTCGTAGAGGTCGCCGGCCGCCTGGCCGCCGATCGCCGCCTGTATCGTCGAATTGATGTCGCCCGGCGTGAGGCCATAGCGCGCGGCGCGCGCCCGGTCGACATCGATCCTGATCGTCGGCTGGCCGAGCGAGGACAGCACGGCAAGATCGGCAATGCCCGGCACCGTCGCCATCGCTTTCTTGATCTTGTCGGCGGTCCTCTCGAGGGTCGTGAGATCGTTGCCGAAGAGCTTCACCGAGTTCTCGCCCTTGACGCCCGATGCCGCCTCCTCGACGTTGTCCTCGATATTCTGGGAGAAATTGAACTCCACGCCGGGAAACTGCGCCGCCAGCGCCTGACTGACCTGTTGCGTCAGCGCGTCCTTGTCGACCCCCTTCGGCCAAGTATCGGACGGTTTCAGCGGCACGTAGAACTCGGCATTGAAAAAACCCGTCGCATCGGTGCCGTCGTCCGGGCGGCCGTGCTGCGAGATGACGGTCTCCACCTCCGGGAAGTCCTTGATGATCGCGCGCATGCGGTCGACATAGCCGCTGCCA
>DASVOY010000368.1:0-1670 GCA_036383115.1 Allostellaceae bacterium | reverse complement strand
AACGTCCGCTTCGACATCCTCGAGGCCGAGAAGCGCCCGGTCAGCGCCGTCGCCGATTACACCGAGGTGCGCGACGTGCTCTCGGTCGCGGTGCGCGAGATGCGCGAGGTCGCCCTGACCATGCTCTTCGACCCCGAGCACAACCTCGAGGAACGCGTGCTGAAAGAGCAGTTCGTCTCCTGACGGCGGTTGGCGACGCCGGCGCCGTAAGGCAGCATACGACATTGCCCGCCGTTTCCCGGAGCGCCGGCCGCCATGCTGCAGATTCTCACCGCCACCGATTGCCGCCTGCGCGAGGTCAAGCCTGAGGAACTGACCGCCCTGCCGGAGGACGTGCTGTGGGTCGATCTGCTACGGCCCACGCGGGAGGAGGAGCTGCTGGTCGAGCGGGCGCTCGGCGTCGAGCTGCCAACGCGCGAGGAGATGCAGGAGATCGAGCCTTCCAACCGCCTCTACCAGGAGGATGGCGGCCTCTTCATGACGGCGAACGTGGTGTGGAAGGCCGATACCCCCGAGCCGGAGAGCACGGCCATCACCTTCGTGCTGGTGCGCCGGCGGCTCGTCACCGTCCGTTATGGCGAGCCCAAGGCGTTCAAGATATTCGTCGGCCATGCCGAGCGTCACCGCGAGGTCTGCGCCTCCGGCTCATCGATCCTGGTCGGGCTGCTCGAGGCGATCGTCGACCGCACCGCCGACATCCTGGAGCGCGTCGGCGTCGAGATCGATGCCTTGTCGCGCTCGATCTTCGTCGCCGAGCGCGCGGCCGGGGCGCCGCGCGATTACACCGACGCGCTGACGCGCATGGGCCGCCACCACGACCTGATCGCGAAGGCGCGCGACAGTCTCGTGAGCCTCAGCCGCCTCTTGAGTTTCCTGGCGCTGCCGGGCGACGTGCAGAGCGACAAGGAGCTGCGCGAACATGTGCGCAGCCTCAGCCGCGACGTCGCTTCTCTGACCGACCATGCGACGTTCATCTCCGGCAACATCAGCTTCCTGCTCAATGCCACCCTCGGCCTAGTCAATGTCGAGCAGAACGCCATCATCAAGATCTTCTCCGTCGCGGCCGTGGTGTTCCTGCCGCCGACGCTCGTCGCCAGCATCTATGGCATGAACTTCAAGATCATCCCGGAGCTCGGCTGGGACTTCGGCTACGCCTGGGCGCTGCTGCTGATGGTCCTTTCGGCGGTGCTGCCCTATCTCTGGTTCAAGCGGCGGGGCTGGCTGTAGCCCGGTTATCGCCCATTCGCCTCGCCCCTGGCGCCCGCCGCTATGCTTCGGCATAGTGTGCCGACGAGCAAGGAAATCCGCGTGCCGAAGACCGCCATCTCCAGCCTCGACATGGTCCGCCGCCTCGTCGGCTTCGACACGACCAGCCGCGAGTCCAACCTCGCGCTCATCGATTTCGTGCGCGACTACCTCGATGGTTGGGGCATTGCGAGCGAGCTCGTCTATGACGGCGAGCGGCGCAAGGCCAATCTCTACGCCACCATCGGACCCGAGGATCGCGGCGGGGTCATGCTGTCGGGCCATACCGACGTGGTGCCGGTCGACGGCCAGGCGTGGGACAGCGATCCCTTCGCTGTGACCGAGAAGGGCGGCGATCTCTTCGGACGCGGCACCTCCGACATGAAGAGCTTCATCGCGGTGGCATTGTCGCTGGTGCCGGAATT
>DASVOY010000367.1:0-2269 GCA_036383115.1 Allostellaceae bacterium | reverse complement strand
ATCCCGGACGACATGTCCGGCATCTTCACCCATCTGCGCGAGGCCGCACTCACCATGCAGCAGGGGGGCGGCATCGGCTACGACTTCTCGACGCTCCGCCCCAAGGGAGCGCCGGTGAAGGGCGTGGGCGCCGACGCCTCGGGGCCGCTCTCCTTCATGGATGTGTGGGACGCGATGTGCCGCACCATCATGAGCGCTGGCCACCGCCGCGGTGCGATGATGGCGACGTTGCGTTGCGACCATCCCGACATCGAAGCCTTCATCGAGGCCAAGCGCGAGCCGGGGCGGCTTCGGATGTTCAACCTTTCGGTCCTCGCCACCGACGCCTTCATGACGGCGGTCAAGGAGGATGCGCCCTGGGAGCTGACCTTCGGCGGCACGACCTACAAGGTGGTGCCGGCGCGCGAGCTCTGGGACAAGATCATGCGCTCGACCTACGCCTATGCCGAGCCCGGCGTGATCTTCATCGACCGCATCAATCGGCGCAACAATCTGCACTACGCCGAGAGCATCAGTGCGACAAACCCGTGCGGCGAGCAGCCCCTTCCGCCCTATGGCGCGTGCCTCCTTGGATCAATCAACCTCGCGGTGCTGGTGCGCGACCCCTTCACGCCTGAGGCGCGGCTCGACATGGACGAGCTCGGCCGGCTCGTGCCGCTCGCCGTGCGCATGCTCGACAACGCGATCGACGTGTCGCGCTTCCCGCTGCCCGAGCAGACGCACGAGGCGCGGGCGAAGCGGCGCATCGGGCTCGGCGTCACCGGGCTCGCCGACGCGCTCATCCTGTGCGGCGCGCGCTACGGCTCGAGCGACGCGGTGGCGCTCACCGAGCAATGGCTGAAGGCGATCCAGCGCGCGGCCTATCTCGCCTCGACCGAGCTGGCATCCGAGAAGGGCGCCTTCCCGCTCTTCGACGAGGAGAAATATCTCGCCGGCGAGACCGTGGCGGGGCTCGCCGAGGACGTGCGCCGGGCGATAGCCGCGCATGGCATCCGCAACGCGCTCCTCACCTCGGTGGCGCCGACCGGCACCATCTCGCTCTTCGCCGACAACGTCTCCTCGGGGCTCGAGCCGGTGTTCAGCTTCAGCTACACCCGCCGCGTGCTGATGCCCGACGGCAGCCGCAAGGAGGAGGAGGTGAGCGATTTCGCCTACCGGCTCTTCCGCCGCCTCAAGGGAGAGAGCACGCCGCTGCCGGGCTATTTCGTCGACGCGCAGCAGCTTTCGCCCGCCGATCACCTGGTGATGCAGGCAACGGTGCAGAAATACGTCGACAGCTCGATCTCTAAGACCATCAACATCCCCGCCGACTTCCCCTTCGAGCGGTTCAAGGACGTCTATCTCCAGGCCTATGAGCTCGGGTGCAAGGGCTGCACCACCTACCGGCCGAACGAGGTGACCGGCGCCGTGCTCGAGGTGAAGAAGGACGCGAAAGCCGAGGCGCCCAGGCAGCAGCAGCTGCCATTCCCAACGCCGCCACGCAAGCCCGCCGATGTCTACGAGTCCGGCGTCGTCTACATGACGCAGCCTCTGAACCGGCCGGAGGAGCTGCCGGGCCGCACCTACAAGATCCGCTGGCCCGAGAACGAGCACGCGCTCTACATCACCATCAACGACATCGTCCAGGACGGCCGCGTCAGGCCCTTCGAGATCTTCATCAACTCGAAGAACATGGAGCATTACGCCTGGACCGTTGGGCTGACGCGCATGATCAGCGCCGTGTTCCGCCGCGGCGGCGACGTCTCCTTCGTCGTCGAGGAGCTGAAGGCGGTGTTCGACCCGCGTGGTGGCGCCTGGATGGAAGGCCGCTACGTGCCCTCGCTGCTGGCGGCGATCGGCGACGTCATCGAGAAGCACCTCGTCGACATCGGCTTCCTGCCGGCGAAGCGCAGCTCCACGCCCGAGCTGACCGAGCGCCAGGTGGTCAACCTGCCGGGCAGCGGAAGGCTCCTCGCGCAATGTCCCAAATGCGGCGAGGCCGCCCTCATCCGCGTCGAGGGCTGCGACCAGTGCACGAGCTGCGACTACTCGAAATGTGGGTGAGCAGACCAGGGCACTCTGACGGCAATTTCATTACCGGTGGGTAAGCGGCGCCGGCGTTCAGGCGGCGCCGGCTGCATCGCGTGCGTGATGCCGACGGCGCCCTTTGTCGTGCGCGATCTGGTGCGATCGGTCATTGGACGTGATGTGGATCGAACCGTCATTTGCAGCGATTCGTCACCGATTTCTACGTTTCACGTGAAACAATCGGCGGCGCGGGTGGCCGGTT
>DASVOY010000366.1:0-3689 GCA_036383115.1 Allostellaceae bacterium | reverse complement strand
CCCTTCTTCGGCAATGGAGAAGAAGGCTGGCGTGATACGGATGCTCCCTCTCCCCCCGTGGGAGAGGGCCGGGGAGAGGGGACGCTAGTGCGGTGACCGCGATTCGCGAGCCGGTCGAAGAACAGATAAATGACCGGCGTCGTGAAGAGGGTCAGGGCCTGGCTCACGATCAACCCGCCGACGATGGTGACGCCTAGCGGATGGCGCAGCTCGGAACCGGTGCCGGTGCCCAGCATCAAGGGCAGCGCCGCGAAGAGCGCCGCCAAGGTGGTCATCATGATCGGGCGGAAGCGCAGCAGCGAGGCCTGGTAGATCGCGTCCCGCGGCGACTTGTCCTGCTCGCGCTCGGCCTCGAGCGCAAAGTCGATCATCATGATCGCGTTCTTCTTGACGATGCCGATGAGGAGCACGATGCCGATGATGGCGACGATGCCGAGGTCGCTGCGGTCGATCAGCAGCGCGAGCAGCGCGCCGATGCCGGCGGAAGGCAGGGTCGACAGGATCGTGATCGGGTGGATGTAGCTTTCATAAAGCACGCCCAGCACGATGTAGACGGCGACGATCGCCGCCAGGATCAGCAGCAGCTCGTTGGCGAGCGAGGCCTCGAAGGCGAGCGCCGCGCCGACGAAGCTGGTGAAGACGCTTTGTGGCAGGCCGATCTCCTGCTCGGCCGCCTTGATCGCGGTCACCGCGGCACCGAGCGACGCGCCCGGCGCCAGGTTGAACGAGATCGTCGCCGCCGGGAACTGGTCGAGATGGCTGACCTGCAGCGGCGCGTCCTGCTCGACGACGTGGGCGATCGCGCTCAGCGGCACCTGGCCGGTGGTCGAGACGGAGGATGGCAGATAGATGGAGCCGAGCGCGTCGAGCGACTGCTGCAACGACGGGTCGGCTTCGAGGATCACGCGGTACTGGTTCGACTGGGTGAAGATGGTGGAGACGATGCGCTGGCCGAAGGCGTCGTAGAGCGCGTTGTCGACCGTCGCCGGCGTAATGCCGAAGCGCCCCGCCGTGTCGCGGTCGATGACGATATAGGCGGAGAGGCCGTGCGCCTGCACGTCGCTGGCCACATCCTCGATCTCCGGCACTCGGTCGAGCCGCTCGGCCAGCTTCGGGACCCAGGCCGCGAGCTCGTCGGGATTGGCGTCCTCCAGCACGAACCGGTACTGCGTGCGGCTGACATTGGCGTCGATGGTCAGGTCCTGCACCGGCTGCATGTAGAGCGAGACGCCGGCGACCCCTGCGGTCTCGTCCCTGAGGCGGCGGATGATCTCGCTGGCGCTGGCGCTGCGCTCGTCGCGCGACTTCAAATTGATCAGGAAGCGCCCGGCGTTGAGCGTCGTATTGCTGCCGTCGACGCCGATGAAGGAGGACAGGCTCTCGACGTCCGGGTCCTTGAGGATGGCCGCGGCGAGCGCCTGCTGGCGCTCGGCCATGGCGGCGTAGGAGACCGATTGCGACGCCTCGGAGATGCCTTGGATCAACCCGGTGTCCTGCACCGGGAAGAAGCCCTTGGGGACCACGATATAGAGAAGGACCGTGAGCGCGAGCGTGGCGGCCGCGACCGCGAGCGTGAGCGGCTGGCGGTCGAGCACCCAATCGAGCATGCGGCCGTAATGCGCGATCGTCGTGTCGAACCATTGCTGCGAGCGGCGGAAGAAGGCGGTCTCTTCCGACGGGTGGCGCAGCAGCTTGGCGCAGAGCATGGGCACGAGCGTCAGCGACACCACGGCCGAGATCAGGATGGTCACGGCCAGCGTGATGGCGAACTCGCGGAAGAGGCGCCCTACCACGTCGCCCATGAAGAGGAGCGGGATCAGCACGGCGATGAGCGACACCGTCAGCGAGATGATGGTGAAGCCGATCTGCTCCGCCCCTTTGAGCGCGGCCTGCAGGCGGGAATGCCCCTCCTCGACATAGCGCGCGATGTTCTCGATCATGACGATGGCGTCGTCCACCACGAAGCCGGTCGCGACGGTGAGCGCCATGAGCGAGAGGTTGTTGAGGCTGAAGCCCAGCAGATACATCGCGGCGAAGGTGCCGACCAGCGACAGCGGCACCGACAGGCTCGGGATGATCGTCGCCGGCACGTTGCGCAGGAAGAGGAAGATCACCAGCACCACCAGTGCCACGGCGAGGCCGAGCTCGAGCTCGACGTCCCGCACCGAGGCGCGGATCGTGGTGGTGCGGTCGGTGAGCACGCCGACATCGACCGCCGCCGGCAGCGCGCTTTGCAGCTCCGGCAGCAGCTGCTTGATGCGGTCCACCACCTGGATGACGTTGGCGCCGGGCTGGCGCTGGATGTTGAGGATCACCGCCGGCACGGTGTTCATCCAGGCGCCGAGCTTGGTGTTCTGCGCGCCTTGCTCCACCCGCGCCACGTCCGACAGCATGACCGGCGCGCCGTCCTTGTAGGCTATCACCAGGTTCTTGTAGTCGTCGGCGCTCTTGAGCTGGTCGTTGGCGTTGATCGTGTAGGCGCGCGACGGCCCGTCGAAATTGCCCTTGGGCGTGTTGACATTGGCGTTGCTGATGGTGGTCCTGAGATCGTCGATGTTGAGCCCGTAGGCGGCGAGCTTGCGGGTATCCGCCTGGATGCGCACGGCCGGCCGCTGGCCGCCGCTGATGCTGACGAGGCCCACGCCGGGCAGCTGCGAGATCTTCTGCGCGAGCCGCGTATCCGCCAGATCCTCCACCTCCGGCAGCGGCAGCGTCTTCGAGGTGATGGCCAAGGTCAGGATCGGCGCGTCGGCCGGGTTGACCTTGGCGTAGATCGGCGGCGCCGGCAGGTCGGACGGCAGGAGGTTGCCGGCGGCATTGATCGCCGCCTGTACCTCCTGCTCGGCGATGTCGAGGCTGAGGTCGAGGCTGAATTGCAGCGTAATGACCGAGGCGCCCGCCGAACTGGTCGAGGACATCTGGTTGAGCCCCGGCATCTGGCCAAGCTGCCGCTCCAGCGGCGCCGTCACCGAGGACGTCATCACCTCGGGGCTGGCGCCGGGATAGAAAGTCTGGATCTGGATCGTGGGATAGTCGACCTGGGGCAGCGCCGAGAGCGGCAGGAAGCGGAAGGCGACGAAGCCGACCAGCAGGATCGACACCATCAGCAGCGACGTCGCCACCGGCCGCAGGATGAAGAGACGCGACGGGCTCATCGCGCGCCCCGCGCCGCGCCCGCGATGCCGGGGGAGATCATGGGGTCGCGCCGCGACGGCCCCGCGGCGCGGCCGGCGGCTGGTCCGGCTGCTGCGCCGCTCCGGCATCGGCGGCGGGCAGCGTCACCTTGGCGCCGTCGCGCAGCTTGTCGGCGCCGTCGACCACCACCCTGTCGCCCGCTGCGAGCCCGGTCACGACGGCGACATTCTGGCCGTCGCCCGGCCCGAGCTTGACCGGCTGCACCGCCACCGTCTCGTCGGGCTTCACCACGTAGACGAAGGTGCCGGGTGCGCCGCGCTGGATCGCGGCGGCCGGCGCCAGGGTGGCGCCCTGGAGCGTATCCACCAGCAGCTGCACGTTGACGAACTGGTTGGGGAACAGGACCTCGTCGTTATTGTCGAACTGCGCCCTGAGCTTCACCGTGCCGGTGGTGGGGTCGATCTGGTTGTCGACGGTCACCAGCGTGCCGTCGGCGAGCTTGGTCGTGCCGCTCCGGTCGAAGGCGGCGACCGGCAGTGTCGCGCCCGCGTTGA
>DASVOY010000365.1:0-4660 GCA_036383115.1 Allostellaceae bacterium | reverse complement strand
CTCGCTGGCGCCGCCCGACGCGACCATCGGCCTCATCTCGGGCGGCGCCGAGTTCGACAGCGTATTCAGCGTGCCGCCCTTCCAGAACCAGCAGCTCGAGCATCCCGGCATCCACACCGTGCTCAACTCCTTCGACGTGCTCGGCGGCTCGCATAGCTTCACCGTCGCCTGGACCTCGCGCCGCTTCCACGACGCGAACCCGAAGCTCTATCAGGCGCTGATCGCTGCGCTCAAGGAGGCGACGGAGATCATCAACGCGGACCGCCGCGCCGCGGCGGCGCTGTGGATCCAGGATTCGAGATCGAAGCTGCCGCTCGATATGGTGCATCAGGTGATCGCCGGCGCGCAGGTGACGTGGACGCTGACTCCCGAGCAGACGATGAAATATGCCCGCTTCATGCAGGAGGTCGGCAGCATCAAGACCGCGCCGGAGTCGTGGAAGGATCTTTTCTTCCCGGAAGTCCACGACCTGCCGGGAAGCTGAGGTGAAACTTGTCACCTTCGCCCCTGGCGCTGGTCCGCCGCGGTTGGGCGCGATCGCGGAGGGCGCGATCGTCGAACTCGCGGCGGCGCTCGCCGCTTGTCCCGCGAGCATGATCGAGCTGCTCGAGGCGGGAGCGGCCGGCTTCGATCTGGCGAAGCGCGCGCTGGCGGCCGGCCTCGCCGCGCCGGCGCCGGGCATCTGCCACGACCCGCGGGCGATGACTTTGCTGGCGCCGGTGCCGCGGCCCGGCAAGATCCTCGGCGTCGGGCGCAATTACGGCGCCCACGCCGCCGAAGCCGGGCTTGCCGCCCAGGAGAAGCCGCGCATCTTCGTCAAGCTCGGCAGCTCCGTCATCGGCGCCGGCGCGCCGATCCCGAAGCCGGCACGCGTCAGCAAGCTCGACTACGAGACCGAGCTCGCCGTGGTCATCGGGCGGAACGCGCGCGACGTGCCGGAGAGCGACGCCAACGCCTGTATCGCCGGCTACACCATCCTCAACGACGTGAGCGCGCGCGAGCTGCAATTCGATGTGAGTCCGCCGCAGACGAGCTTCGCCAAGAGCATGGACGCCTTCTGTCCGATGGGTCCATGCCTGGCGACGCCCGACGAGTTCGCCGACCTCGGCGACATCCGCCTGCGCGGCTGGATCAATGGCGAGCTGGTGCAGGACGGCAGCACGCGCGACCTGATCTTCCCGATCCCGGCGCTGATCGCCTACCTCTCGTCGTATGTCACGCTCGCGCCCGGCGACGTCATCGCTACCGGCACGCCCGCCGGCGTCGGCGCATTCCGCAAGCCGCCGCGCTACCTCGCGCCCGGCGACGTCATCCGCATGGAGATCGCCGGGATCGGCGTGCTCGAGAACCGTGTGATCTAAGATTTAGGTGTCCGGATTGGCCGCGCGGTAAAGCGCCCCGTTGCCCAGGACCTGCGTGCGGTGCATGTGGCGATGCTCGTCGTCGCTGTAGCCGCCGGTCGCCATGTGGATGGCGGCGATGTTGTCCCAGATCAGCACGTCGCCAGCGCGCCATTTGTGGCGATAGAGAAATTCATCGCGCGTCTGGAACGCGAAGAGCTCGCGCAGCAGCGCTGCGCTCTCCGCCTCGGCGAGATCGAGCACGCGAACCGTGTAGCCGGGATCGCAATAGAGGCATTTGCGGCCGGTATAGGGATGGCGCACCACCATCGGATGGGCGACCGGCGGCTTTGATGCCTTCTGCGCCTCGCTCAGCGGCGGCCGCGGCGAGCCCCTCTCCTGGATCATGTAGTCGTAGAATTTCGAGAAGTGATGCACGGCCCGAAGCCGCTCGAGCCGAGCCTGCAGCGCCGGCTCGAGCGCTTCATAGGCGGCCGTCATGCTGGCGAACAAGGTGTCGCCGAGCGGCTCGCCGCGGCGCATCGGCACTTCGAGCGCGTAGAGGATCGAGGCGCGGGCGGGGACCGGGTTGTAGGACATATCGGCATGCCAGCCCTGCCCGGCATCGGGCGAGCCCAGCCGGGTCCCGTCTGGCCGGCGCCTGTTCGAGAGGATATTGATATGGGGGTATGCCGGATGATGGAACGAGCTTGCCACGTTCAGCTCGAGCTCGCCGAAGCGGCGGCTGAACGCGATGAGGGCCGCCTCGTCGAGGCGCTGGTCGGAAATGGCGATGACGCCATGCTGGTGAAAAGCGTCCTCGATGGCGGCGAAACCGACGTCATCGAGCCGCCGGCCGAGATCGATGCCGTCGATGCGCGCGCCAAGATGTCGGCCGAGGCGTTTCACGTTCATCGCCTGACCTCCTCCTTGCCAAGTGGCTGGCTCTCGCCGCGCTGTGACCTACTGCGTGGCGCCGGACGCGTCAATGCGCTCCGCTGCCGGCCGGCCACCGGCCCAACAATATCATTCGACCAAAATGTTGGGGATTGTGCCAAGCGCCCGGGTCCGACGAAGCGGCGGTTAACCGACGCTAAACCAGTGGCGGCTTTAATGAAGCTTCCAGCGATGGCCGGACGTCTGGCGCACGGACAAGGGCGTCGGGCGCCGGTTCGCCGCTGCGAAGGCATTGGGGGATGCACCATGGCTACGGCGTCTTTGCCCATTCTCGACAGTATCGGCATCTACGACCAGAATTCGCTGCTGCGCCGCTACCTGCGCAACTGGGTCATCTATCAGTTCGTGCCGGTCCCGGTGCTGCTGCTGGGCTGGTACACGCTCAAGCTCGGCGCCGGCGTGCATGCCTGGTTCTGGCCGGCCGTGCTGGGTGTCCATTGCATGCTGAGTTTCGTCTGCGCCTTCCAGGCGGCCGCCCGCCGCTAACCTGCCGGCTGCCATCGAGCGGCAGCAAGCCTCTCGCCGCCGAAGGCGAGAGGCGCGCATGGGCGAGCGGGCGAGGTGCTACTGCTTCGCCAGGAAGGCCTGCGCCAGCTGCAGCTCCGGCCGCGCCGTATCGGCCTTCGCCGTGAGCGCTGCCAGGCTTTCGTAGTAGCTTCTGGCCTTGGCTAGGTCGCCCGACTTCTCGGCCGCCTGCGCCGCACCGAACACGCTGCGGAAGCGCTTGGGGTCGGCAGCGAGCGTCGCCTCATATTCGCGCATCGCCTCGGCGGGCTGATCGAGATCGAGGAGCAAGTCGCCCAGCAGCTCGCGCGTCGGGACGACGGCGCCCGGCGTCGCCGGGTGCTTCTCCATCGAGGCTTCGAGCGTGGCGGCCGAGCGCATGAGCTCGAGCGCCTGCGGCTCCTTGCCTTCGGCATGGGCGAGCATCGCCGCCGCCGCCTGCCGCTGCACCTCGACCTGGCTCGCCCAGTAGGTGTTCTTGGCCCCGGTCAGCTTGTCCCGCATCGCCTCGAGCCTCGCGATCTCCGTCCGGGCCGCATCCGCGTCGCCGCTGCGGGCGGCGCCCAGAGCCCGGCTGAAGGCGGTGATGCCCTCTGCCCAGGGAAAGATGCTGAGATCGACATCGAGGAGTGGCGGTGCCAGCGCGGCTGCCTCGGCCCAGTTGCGCCGCTCGAGCGCGAAGCGAGCCGGAATCGCTGCGACGGCATAGGCCGCGGGCAGCGTGAGCGGCGGGCCCTTGCGCAAGGTGGCGAGCTCGTCGACGACCTGCTTCGCCTGCTGATCCTGCGCGCCCTGGAGATAGGCATATTCGAGATAATCCATGGTGTGGAGCGTCTCTGCGTCCCAGGCATCCGGGCCCAACTTCTGCTGCGCGTAGCCCCGAGCAGCGTCGTGGGCGGCACGGTTCGCATCGATCGATTCCTGCCAGAGCCCGAGCCGGGTGAAGATGTGGGAGGGCATGTGCAGCGCATGCGGCACGGCGGGAGCGATCTGCGCATAGCTGCGCGCCGCCGGCAGCCCCTGCTCGGCGAGCGGCGGCGAGTCGTAGCTGTGGATCAGATAATGCGCGACGCCCGGATGATCCGGCTGCTCGCCATGCACCTTCTCGAGGATCGCCGCGGCCTTTTTCTGGTTGGCATAGCTCTTGTCGGTCGGTGCCGCCGTCGCGTCAAGCGCCAGCGCGTAGAAGACGCCGGCCTCGCTGTCATCGGGATAGCGCAGATAGACCTGTTCCATCGCCTTCTCGTAGGCAACGCTCCGCGTGCGGTGGTCGAGCGTGTCGTAGTCCTTGTAGAACGCACCGATCGCATTGATGTAGTCGCGCTCGCGGTCGGTCTTGGCGTCGAGCGCCTGGGCTTTCTCGACGGGGGTCGATCCGGTCTTGAGCGCCGCCGCGCTGGGCGGGTACCACAGCGGATACCAGGCGCTCATCGCCACGCCCCACTGCGCCATGGCGCAGGATGGGTCCGTATCGGCGACGGCAGCGAATTCCTTGACCGCTTCTTCGTACCAGAAGGAATGCAGGATCGCGACCGCGCGGTCGAACCGCTGCTGCGCCTCGGGCGAGCAGGAAATCGGGAAATGAACCTTTCCCGCCTGGCGACTGGGCGGCGTATCGGCGGGTGCGCTCGATGCGCCAAAGCCGACCGCGGCGGCAAGCAGGAGCGAGCGGGCGAACAGTGCGGCACGAGTCATGCGACACCTCCCGGTGACCAGAGTCAGCCCGGGCAACAGGCCCGGGAAAGCCCAATTGTTCTTGGAACGCTTCACGATGCTAGACCGGCTGCCTGCTCGCGTCGACGAAAATCACCTCCCTTCCCGTAGCGCCGAGACTGATGCATCATCGGTCGAAACAAACG
>DASVOY010000364.1:0-10728 GCA_036383115.1 Allostellaceae bacterium | reverse complement strand
ACGCTCGACGACGTAGCGCCGGATGCGGTAGTTGCGCGTGTCGCTCGCCCGGCGCTTGCCGACCTCGAGCTCCTCGCTTGCCGTTGGCAGCACCGCCTCGTCAGCGGCCGGGGTCGCGCCGGTCGCAGCCGCATCGGCGCGCGGCGTCGTGTCCGTCGTTCCCTCGATGCCGACGAGATTGTTGCGCTCGAGCACATCGACGATGCGATCGTGATCGCGATCGCCCGCGCGCACCGAGAGGGCCGCGCCGCGATCGTCCTCCACATGCGTGCGATAGCGCGCGATGTCGCTCTCCGGCGCCTCGGCGCCGAACAGCCAGTCGAGGAAGCTCCATTCGCGCGGCGAGGCAGCGTCGCCGGGCCGGGTACCAGTCGTCGCATCCGCATCGGTCGGGGCTGCCTGCACGGCGATATCGGCTGCGGGTATGCCGATCGCTATAAGCTGCTGTCTTGCATCGTCGGCCTCGGTCCGCGAGGGAAAGAGCGCCACGATCGTTTCTACTGCCATTGCTGCCTCTCGGTTGATGAAACTTCCCCGCCGCTCCGGCGGAGTGCTATAGGCCGAACAGAAGGCAGTGCCGGCCGTTCCGGCCGAAACGCCTGATTTCATTGAGAAAAATCAACCCGCCAGCGACCTCTCCGGTACGCCGACGGTGGCGCGCCCGGCAAAGTGCGGCAGCGTTCTGCCGTCCGGCGGCCACTTGTCACAGCCTGTTTTACCAGTTGCAAATAGTTCTCATTTGCATTATCGCTTGGATGGTCTCGGCCGATGAGGAGAAGAGAACGGACGATGCCCGTGCCTGCACCACGCCCGTCGCGCGTCCGCGCCGTCGTGACATAAACCCGCCGCCCAACAGTCATCCCTGGAGCAATCATCGCCATGCTCGGCGTGAACCTTTCGCCGCGCCCCGGCATCCGTCGTGGCGCGCTTTGGCTCGGCCTCCGTGCCGCCTTTGTGATCGGCGCACTGGCGACGGCATCGAGCGCGCATGCCGAATTCAAACTCCGCTACCCCACCGTCGATTACCGCGAGTTGGAGTTCGAGCACAACGGCGATACGACATTCGACAAGCGCAAGAGCGGCAAGAGCAACAACCAGAGCTACACCAACGAGATCGAAGCCGGCGTCACCCCGTTCTGGACCTTCGGGCTGGAGGCCGAATCGGGAGCGGCCTCGGGCGAGAACCTGCGCTACGACGCGACCACGGTCGAGAACATCTTCCAACTTACGCCGCAAGGAAAATACTGGGCCGATCTCGGCTTCTTCGCCGAATACTCGCACGCGGCCTCGCGCGCCGGCGCCGACTCCTTCACCTTCGGCCCGCTCATTCAGAAGGAGCTGCCCGATATTCCGGCTATCGGCAGCGTGCACACGCTGAACCTCCTCTTCGGCAAGGAGGTCGGCCGCAACCGCTCGGATGCGACGCCCGCCTTCTTCGCCTGGCAGTCGCGTCTACGCGTGCATCCGCTGTTCGAGCCGGGCATCGAGGTTTACAGCCAGATCGCCGACGTCGAAAGTCCCGGCAAGCTCGCCGACCAGCAGCACCGCATCGGCCCGATGTTCGCGGGCATCTACAGCCTGGCGCCTTACGGCGAGATCAAATACGAAGCCGGCTATCTCGTCGGGCTGACACGCGCCACCGAGAAGGGCGCCGTGCGCTGGCGCTTCGAATACGAGATTCCGTTCTAGCGGCGACGATCCGCAACCGCCGCATGACGAGCGAACCGAAGCGTTCGGTTTTCGGCGCGCCGCTCATCGGCCGCGGCATTCGAAACGGAACCGAAGAATTACGTTGCGAATCTCATCGGCAACTCCGCCGTCATTGATGAATCACTTCTCTGTCACACCCGAATCCACGCGAACTCTCGCACCGAAAATCCGTTCATCCTCTCGACGACAGCGCCGGAAAGCGAGGAGGGAGTCTTGGATTTTGTTCAGATCATCAAGAGCGAGCACGCCCGCGTCAACGACATGCTCGACAAGCTCGGCGACACCTCGGACGGCGCGATGAAAACACGCGAGCGCCTGACCGGCCAGATCGCCACCGCGCTCGACGAGCATAGCCGCAAGGAAGAGGCTTATCTCTATCCCGCACTGCGCCGGCACAGAGACGCGAGCAAGGAAGTCGACGAATTCCTCGCTGGCGCCAGTGATGCCCATAACCAGATCAACATCCTCGCCACCGAACTCGACGGGATGGCGAAGGACGACGAGGGCCTTCTGGCGAAGGCCAAGGAACTCAAGCGGGTCGCGAATCAGCACATGCGCGAGGAGGAGCACCTCCTTCCGGCGGTGCGCAAGGCGATGGATGAGGCCGAAATCCGTGCGCTCGACGAGGCGCTGACGACCAGCGCCGAGGATTTGCCGGAGCGCGTGGTCGAAGGCGCGGCCGCGGCGTTGCGGCACGGCGCCGAGACCGCGACCGAGGGCGCCCGGCGCGTCACGCAGCGGGTGGCGGAGCAGGCCGAGCGCGGCAGTCGCACGATGCTGGCCGCCGCCGAGATCTACAGCGAGACGGCGCAGCTCACGACCGAGGATTTACAGGCGATTGCCACCTGCTCGACGGTGGCGGCCGGCGGCCTGACCGAGATACGGCACGCCTGGATGGATTGGTTCGGCCGCAGCCTGCGCACCAGCGCCCGCGCGTCGCAGGACCTGTTCCGCTGCACGACCATCGAGCAACTCGCCGATGTCCAGCGCAACTTCCTCACGGAAAGTTTAAACAATCTCCTCGAAGGCAGCGCGCAGATGCTGCGCATCTCAGGGCGGATCTCCGAGGACGCGCGCCGTCCGATCGAGGACCGCGTCACCAGCATGCGGCGCGGCGGCGACAATGGCGAGCGCGGCAGGGCGCGGCAACGGGCCTAGCGTCGGGGCGCGAGCAGCACCTCGGCGCTGACCGAAACGGAGACGGCGGCGTCGCCGGGCTCGGCAACGGGCGACGCCGCCGCCATGGCTTTGTACTGCATCGGATGCGGCATCGGCGGCGTGCCATCGGCATTGCCGACCTGCACGTCGCGCAGGCGCTCGACCGTCATGCCGAGCGCGCCCGCGATGCGCTCGGCGCGCTCGCGCAGCCGCGACAGCGCTTGGCTGGTGAGCTCGTCCTCGACCGAGCGCGCCGCCTCGGGCGTCAGCTCGTAGCCGAGCGAATAGAGCGCCAAGCCCTGCTGCTGCAGCGCGCCGGCCAGCGGCAGCAGCGGCGCGGCGTCGCGCGAGGCGAGCAACAGGCTCTGCATGCCATGCCAGCGCGCCGGCGCTTGCGGGCTCGCCTGTTGCTGGTAGACCGAGTAGCCGCCGGTAGCGACCGTGACCGCTGCGACGCTTTTGGCATGGTCGAGCGCTGCCGCCATGCGCCGGTTGATCTCGGCCTGAAGCCGCGCCGGATCGGCGTCGCTTGCCTCGACGCGGAGATCGGCGGTGAGCCGGTCACGCTTGACCATTCTCTCGCTACGCTCGGTGAGATGAAGCACCGTGCCGTTCTCGTCGCGCTTGGGCGGCGGAGCCACGGTCTGCGCTTGCGCGAGCGCAGGCAGCAGCGCCGCCGAAAATGCGAGAATGGCGAATCTCATGGCTCTTCTCCCAATCTGTATGTCGCGCAGCCATGCGCGGCGCGATAAGCGGCCAGCAATCCTGGCCGGTCGCGCCGCAGGTCGCGCCCGTCGCGCGGCGGGACGGGTTCGGCCTTCCGGCCGCGCCAGAGTGCCGTGTTGAAGCGCGCCGTGTCGAGCCGATCCTCCGCGCGGTAATCCTGATCGCCGAGTTGCTCCTGCCAATATGCGGCGCTCCGCGGCGGCAGCGCGCCGCACCCGCCTTCCGGGGCAGGATCGCCGATCCCGGCGCGGCGCACGGGCAGCGGCAGCCGCGTCGCCCGCAGCACTGCCGGCACCGCGGCCTCGTAGGACCATCGGCGCTGCTTCTCGTCGAATACGTCACTCATCGGCGCTGCAAGCCCGTCATTCAACCCCATGGGCGGTATGCCCAGCACGGCCTCGATGGTACGGAGGAGATTGACCGTCGTATAGCGCCGCGAGACGACGGCGTGGCGCTTGACGTAAGGCCCCGCGACGAAGGCGATGCTGCGGTGGGCGTCGACGTGGTCGCCGCCGTTCTGCGCATCGTCCTCGACGACGAAGATCAGCGTGTCGCCGGCGATTGCGCTCTTTGCCACCGTCTCCACCAGCACGCCCAGGGCATAGTCGTTGTCGGCCATCTGCGTTTCTACGGTGTCGACGCCGTCGATGCCCTCGCCGAAATTGCCGAAATGATCGTTGGGCAGCCGCACCAGCATGAGGCTCGGCACGGCGTTGCGCGCGACGAGGCCGGCGAAATCGCGCTGCCATTCGCGGATGCGCCAGAAATCGGGATAGCGCAGATCGAAGCCGCGGTAGTAGGGATCGCTGTGGGGTTGCAAGGAGGCGCTGGTGGCGGCGAAGACGGCGCGCTGGTCGGCGAAGGGCTCGCGGATGAGCGGCACCGCGCCCGGCCGCTGCGGGTCATACATCAGGAAATCGCCGAAGAAGCCGTAATTGCGCAAACTCACGCCCGCCGCGAGCGCCGCGTCCCAGAGATACCCGGCGCCGGCTGCGCCGTCGGCGGCGTCGGGCGCCGCCACGTCCGCGCTGCCCGGCAGCTCGTCGGGGTCGGCGGGCGCATCGGGCCGCGTGGCGCGGCGCTCGGCTTGCGGCAGCCCGACATTGACGCCGCGGTTCAGGCCTTCCGAATCATATTGCAGTCCCCGGCCGGCGTAATTGATCGGCGCCTCCTTCTCCATGAAGTCGGTCGCGCGCGCTGCCGTCGTCCACTGCCAGCCCGTGTTGCTGGTCTCGCCGCTGTCGAAGAAGGCGTCGAGCGTGACGAAGTCGCGCGCCAGCCGATGATGATTGGGCGTGATCGGCCACCCCAGCAGCACGAGGCGCGGATCGCCATTGCCGATTTCGAGATCGCCGAGGACCTGGTCATAGGAGCGGTTCTCCTTGACGACATAAATGACGTGCTTGATGCGCCGGCGCAGGAATTCCATGCGCGCGTCGCTCGCTTCCTTGCGCCGGGAGGCGGCGAAATTGTCGTTCGCCGCCACTTGCCAGGTGAGCCGCGCCAACTCGCGCGCATCGGGTACCGGCAACGTCAGAAAGCCGGCCTTCTCGAGTTGCCAGACATAGCGGTTGCGCGCCAAGCATGCATTCTGCGCGCCGTAGGCGGTGGTATCGCGGCACGCGCCCGGATTGGCGCCCGCATTGCTCTTGCCGTTGACGATGAAGAGCCGGTCGCCGGCCTTGCCCACCGCCACGCCCGTCGGATACCAGCCGGTCGGGATCAGCCCCGCGACGCGCGCACCGTTTCCGCGTGTGGCCGCATCGAGCGGCACAATGGCGACGGCGTTGAGACCGCCCAGGCTGACGAAGAGCGTGCGCTCGTCCGGCGCCAGCGCCAGCGCATTGGGCCCGGCGCCCTTGAGCCGCCGCGGATTGGAGAGCAGCGCCGGCGGCGCCGCGACGGGAAACTCCTCGCTCACCCGATCGGCTGCGGTGTCGATGACGACGATGCTGTCGCTGTTGTCGCAGGCGACGACGAGGCGCGCGGCGGCGCGATCGAGCAATAGCGCGGTCGGCACGCCGGCCAGCTTGATGCGCCCGCTTACCGCCAGACGATCATCGGCAAGCGACAAGACGACGATCTCGCGATCTCGCTGGCTCGCCACATAGGCCTTGCGCGCCGATGCCCAGGCGACGGCGAGCGGAAACTCGCCGCCGGGAATGCCGGCCTGGCCGCGATCGACCTTGCCGGGCCGCAGATCCAGCTCGTGCAGCACCATGCGCCGCTCGAGGTCGACCAGCGTCACCGAGTCGTTCTGGTAGTTGGCAACGAGCAGCCGGCGGCCGTCACCGCTCACGGCAAGGCCCGCGGCGAGCGGTTTCGAGCCGACGCCGAGACCGGCGGCATGACCGAGCGCCACCGGCGGGAGCGTCTCGGCGAAGCTCTCGCCCGCGCGCGCGAAGCTGTGCACGGTATCGTCGACGCCGCCGCTGACCTCGAAGCCGCTGCCGTCCGGCCGCCAGGCGATCCCCTGGAACGTGTTCGGGAGTTGCAGCACCTGGCGCTGCCCCGGAGCGGATCCGGTGGCGTCGAAGACGAAGACGTATTCGTTGGAAGCCTCGGGCAAGCGCCGGCCGGTGGCGTCGGCGGGGCGGTTGAAGCCGCTGGTCAGCACGAGCAGCGTCGTGCCGTCCGGGCTCGGCGCGACCGCGACGGCCTGACCGGCGCGAAACTCGGGGAACGCGACCAAGCCGGGATCGAGAGACTGGAAGAGCGCGCCGTGCGCTGCGTTCGGCGTCAGGCGCTGGCCGGTCGGCAGCGCCTCGCCTCTCACCGCAGGCGACTCGGCCCGGCCGGGCAGCGCGCACAGCATGAGGAGGCCCGCCAAGAGATATGAGCGGCACGCGCTTTTCCTTGGAAGCTCAAACATTATGCGCTCCATCCCCGGTCGATGATTACCTGCTGCTCACTTGTGTCGTTAAGAAAAAGTCCTGGTATACACCATATCTTTTAGTCATCTCGTGATGATATCGGACAGGCCGCTCCTGTGCGCCTGAGGTCGCAATTCTTTTATTCTGCGTCACCGCGGGAATTCTATAGGTGTCGGATGTCGATCTAACGCATGCGGTCCCAGGTTTTTGCGGCAGCTTCCGTATTGGAGATTTCTCCTATACCCGTTCCCCTGCCTTGTGGTAAATTAGTGTCGGAGCCGGACGGACTTAAAGAATTCGGCCATGGCGCGTCGCCGAGTCCAGCGGTGGGCTCGCCCATCGAAGCAACAATCTAGGGGATCGGAAATGTCGATGTCGGGATCTTTGGGCGGCACCACAACTGCGCCTAATCGCTGGCTCCAGCTTCTCGCTGGCATCATCTGCATGGTGATGGTGGCCAATCTGCAATATGGCTGGACGTATTTCGTCGACCCAATCGATGCCAAGTATCATTGGGGCCGCACGGATATCCAGATCGCCTTCACCATCTTCGTCGCCACGGAGACCTGGCTCGTCCCCGTCGAAGGCTGGTTCGTCGACCGCTTCGGGCCGAGCATCGTGGTCGCCTTCGGCGGCGTCATGGTCGCGTTCGCCTGGTGGATGAACTCGATCGCCAGCTCGCTGCCAGTGCTGTATCTCGCGGCGGCACTGTCCGGCATCGGCGCCGGCGCGGTCTATGGCACCTGCGTCGGCAACGCGCTGAAATGGTTCCCCGACCGGCGCGGTCTCGCCGCCGGTCTCACCGCCGCCGGCTTCGGCGCCGGCGCCGCCGCGACGGTCGCGCCGATCATCCACGTCATAAGAACCTATGGTTATGAGAGCGCCTTCCTCTGGTTCGGCTTGGCCCAGGGGATCGTATGCGTCGTGCTTTCCCTGGCGCTCAGGGCGCCGCGGCCGGGCCAAGTGCCGAAGGCGCCGCCGAGACTCAATCAGAGCGCGCGCGACTACACGCCGATCGAGATGCTCAAGACGCCGGTGTTCTATGTGCTCTACGCCATGTTCGTGCTGGTGGCGGCGAGCGGCCTGGTCGTGACCGCGCAGGTCAACCCCATCGCCAACGACTACGGCATCGCCAAGCTGCCCGTCTATGTGCTCTTCACCACCTCGACCGTGCTGGTGACCGCGGGGATCGTCGACAACATCCTCAACGGCCTCGCCCGCCCGACCTTCGGATGGGTGTCTGACCATATCGGCCGCGAGAACACCATGGCGATCGTCTTCGTCTGCGGCGCGATCGCTTATTGGGGGCTGGGCACCGTCGGCTCCTCGCCCTACGCTTTCATCATCACGGCGGGGCTCGTCTACTTCACCTGGGGCGAGATCTATAGCCTCTTCCCCGCGACCTGCACCGATACCTATGGCTCGAAGTACGCCACCACCAATGCCGGGCTGCTGTATACCGCGAAAGGCACCGCGTCCTTCCTGGTGCCGTTAGCGAACGTGGTGAAGAGTTATACTGGCAGCTGGCACGCGGTGTTTGTTGTCGCGACCATCGCCAATCTCGCCGTGGCCGCGGCCGCGCTGTTCATCGTCAAGCCGATGCGCGCACGCCAGCACGCCGCGGCGCTGCGCATGCAGGTGCGTCCCGCCGAGTAGCAGGACGGTCTCGGTTCCGGCGGGCGGGCGGGCGGCGGCCTCACCCGCCCGCTTGGTTTTGTGCCAGCCGAGTGCCGTCATGCCGGCAGAGAGCACAGCGTCCCGCCGGAGCTACGGCGATTGCGTCGCCTGCTGCGACGGCTCGCTGCGCATCCAGGTCTTCGAGCATGAGGTTCGTCCCGGGCGTCCCTGCTCCTTCTGCTCGGGCGAGGGCTGCACCATCGGCGAGCGCCGCCCGCGCGATTCTTGCCAGCAATTCGCCTGCGGCGGTGCGGGCAAATGGGTGCCCGGACGAATTGCTGCACTGTGGAGGCGCCGATGAGCAGGCTTGGACTGATTATGGTGATCACGACGCTTGGGCTGACAGGCTGCGGATGGATGCATCGGGATCAGGAAAGCGCCGGTGCTGCAGCGCAGCAGTCTGGTTCCTCTGCGCAGCCTCAGATGCAGGGCACCGATAAGGATACGCTCAAGACTCAGCCACGCTAAGCGCCCATCCGAAGCCTTTCGATGCGGCAGCGGCCATAGCGGCCATTGCCAGCATCGAGATCCGCGTCGCCTTATCCCGCTTCCCCAGAGAGCCGGCACGCGTCCAAGTCCCAGATAAGGCAGACGGAAGCTCCGGCCGCTGGCGATCCCGCGTTGCATACGGACCGCGGGCAGTCGGGGCACTGGTCGGTCGCGAACACCCTCTGGTTTGTTGGACGCCGGCGCGGGCGTAGCCGCGGTCCGGCCCGCATCATCCGCCTGACGCGCACGACTGTAAGGTTCGTGTAATAATCGTGTTCGAGCAGCAACGCTGCTTGGGATTTTTCCCGCCCTTCGGTTGTGAATATTGCCGGTTCATGTAGCTCACAGTAGCATGTAATGGCGTATATCACATTCCACCGGCGACCGCCGGTGGCTGCGTGGGAGGAATTATGAAATCAAGTTCTACTTTGCGTGGCGCACTCGCGACGACGGCGTTGACCGCGCTCATGGCCGGGACGCTCATGCTCAATGGCGCCGGCACCGCCACGGCACAGACGGCAACGGATCAGAGGGTCAAGGCGCTGGAGGACCGGATCAACCAGCTGCAGCGCGACCTCAACGATCTGAGGACATCCCAAGCCCAGCCGGGGGCAGCGCCCGTCGCTGGGCCGCGCCCGGCTGTGACCGCGAGCGGCACCCCTTACCCGGCGACGGGTGAGCCGGCGGGAATCCACTTCACCGTCGCCGGGCAGGACTTCCAGATCTACGGCCGGGCGCATGTCTCCGCGATCGGCTACAGCGAGGGCGGCCCCAAGGCCGGTTGGGAGATCGAGAGCAATCAGTCCTACCTCGGCTTCCGCACCGCCCGTCAGATCTGGGCGGCGCCAGGGGACCTGTCGTTCATCGCCCAGGTCGAAGGCGAGTTCGCGGTCGCGAACAGTCCGACGCTCAAGGACACCTTCGGCTATCGTGATTCGTTTGTCGGCTTCCACAGCAGCGACTGGGGCACTGTCGCCATGGGCAAGCACAATACGCCGTACAAGAGCGCCCTCCTGGCGATCGATCCCTTCACCAACACGCTCGGCGACGCGCGCGCGCTGTTCGGCAATACCGGCGGGGACAACCGCGTCGAGTTCTCGCTGCGCGCGCCCCACGCCATCTGGTACTTCACGCCCGAGGCCAAGACGGGGCTCGGCACCGTGGGCGGCGGCGTGCTGTTCTCGCCCGGCCAGAACGCCAGCAGCGTCAACCAGGACTTTGCCTTCGGCGAGAACATCTGCGCCGGCGCGACGCCGGGGCCTGCGGGGCCCTTCTCATCGGGCACCGGCCAACCGGGATCCGGCGGCAACGGCAGCGGCCGCGGCGATTGCAACGACGGCGGTTTCGGCAATCTCGCAAGCGCCGAGGTCCACTGGAAGGCCGGCGGCTTCCTGCTCAGCGTGGCCGGCGAGTATCACGACGGGGTCAACCGCCTCGGCGACGAGAGCGGCGATCCCGCCGTCGCTCCGTTCCCGGGCACTGTCGGCGTTCACCCCGAATATGGCGTGCAGGTCCTGACCGGCATGAACTGGGGCAGCCTTCAGACCTATGTCGGCGCCGATTACCTGAGGCGCCGGGGTTCAGTCGCGGAGTTCAACGAGCGCAGCAAAGAGGACTTTCTCGCAAACATCGCGTGGGAGCCGAACGCCGCGAACAAGTTCGCAGCACAATATGTCCATGCGACGAACACACCCGGCGATCCGGTCTACTTCCCGTCCAACAATAATCACGCCAACAACGTCGCCGTTGGCTATTTCCACTACCTCCTGCCGCAGCTGCAGATCTTCACTGTCGCCGCAATGACGATCAACGGGCAGACGGCGCATTACGATGTCGGCGCGAGCGGCGTCGCGCAGCCCATCCTGGCGAGAAAGGCCGACAATACGGTGTTCACCGGCAAGACGCTCTACGGCGTGCAACTGGGTGTCGACTACGCCTTCTGATCCGCGCCCGCGGATCTAGCGCGCAGGCCCGGCGAAAGCCGGGCCTGCTTTGCTTCCGCCCGCTCGAATAAGCCGGCGTCCACGCGCCGAGGCAGCGGCAGCGGAAGACACCGTCCGCGTCGGCGGCCGCTCCCGAGCTGTTTCGTCCGGCA
>DASVOY010000363.1:0-5650 GCA_036383115.1 Allostellaceae bacterium | reverse complement strand
AGGTGTACACCGGCGAAGGCTTGAGCTTCATCTCCGAGTATTACGCCGACCTCGATTACGACGACCACGGGACGCTCATCATCACGCGGGAGCATCACGCGGTCGACCCGAAGCGGGCGGCGGAGCGCGCACGGCGCGCGGTCAAGGAGGGCAAGGTGGATTCGGTCAACGGCAAGGAGGTCCGCGTCCGTGCCGATTGCATCTGCGTCCACTCCGATACACCGAACGCCGTCGAGGTCGCGCGCGCGGTCAAGGCCGCCGTGGCCGAGTATCTCGCCTAGCCACAGGGAACAGGGAGTTCAGGGATGGCGCAGCATCAGGTGGTCAGTCCATTGCCCGGAATCTTCTACCGGCGCCCCTCGCCCGAGGCGGCGCCTTATAAGAGAGAGGGCGACCGGGTGAAGGAGGGCGATGTCATCGGCTTGGTCGAGGTGATGAAGCAATTCACCGAGATTCATGCCGATGCCGGCGGCAAGGTCGTCCGCTTTCTCGTCGAGAACGAGGCGCCGGTCGAGCCCGAGCAGCCGCTGCTGCTGATCGAGACCGCCTGAGACCGAGCGACATGTTCGACAAGCTCCTGGTCGCCAATCGCGGCGAGATCGCCGTCCGGGTCATCCGGGCGGCGCGCGAGCTTGGTCTGAAGACGGTCGCGGTGTTCAGCGACGCCGACAAGGATAGCCTCGCCGTCCGCCTCGCCGACGAGGCCGTCCCGATAGGCCCCGCGCAGGCCAGCAAGAGCTACCTCAACATGGAGGCGATCATCGCGGCGGCGCGGCAGGCGGGCGCCGGCGCGATCCACCCGGGCTACGGCTTTCTCTCGGAGAATGCGCGCTTCGCCGAGGCGGTGGAAACCGCCGGCATCGTCTTCGTCGGCCCCACGCCGGAGACGATCCGCACCATGGGCGACAAGGCGGCGGCACGCGCGGCGGCGAAGCGGGCGGGTGTGCCGATCGTGCCCGGCAGCGAGGGCGAAGTTGAGGGTTTCGGCGAGGCCCGGGCGGCGGCGCACGCGATCGGCTATCCCGTGATGATCAAGGCCAGCGCCGGTGGCGGCGGGCGCGGCATCCGCGTCGCGGACGATCCGGCTGCGTTCGACAACCATTTCAGGACGGCCCAGGCGGAAGCCGCCGCGGCGTTCGGTAACGGCGCGCTCTATCTCGAGCGCTTCATCAGAAGGGCCCGGCATATCGAGGTCCAAATCCTCGGAGACGGCGAGCGCGTCGTGCATTGCTTCGAGCGCGAATGCTCGCTGCAGCGTCGCCGCCAGAAGATCTGGGAGGAGGCTCCCTCCCCCGCCATCGATGCCGCGACGCGCGAGGCGCTCTGCGCTTCCGCCGTCCGGCTCGCCGAAAGCTCCGCCTATCGCGGCGCGGGCACGCTCGAATACCTCTATGACGACGAGACCCGCGAGTTCTTCTTCATCGAGATGAACACCCGGATTCAGGTCGAGCATCCCGTCACTGAAATGGTCACCGGCATCGATCTCGTGCGCGAGATGATCCTGATCGCGCAGGGCAGGAAGCTGCGCTTGGCGCAGCAGGACGTCGCCATGCGCGGGGCTGCCATCGAAGTCCGCATCAATGCCGAGGACCCCGACCGGAATTTCATGCCGTCGCCCGGCAAGATCACGGCGCTGGCTTTTCCCGACGGACCCGGCGTGCGCGTCGATACCATGCTATATCCCGGCTATTCGGTGCCGCCCTATTACGACTCACTGCTTGCCAAGCTCGTCGTCCATGCCGAGGATCGTGACCTGGCGCTGGCGCGGCTGCGGCGGGCGCTCGGCGAATTGGAAATCGGCGGCGTCGTGACCACGGCCGCGCTGCATCGGCGGCTGGCCGGGCTGGAGGATGTGCGCAACGCGCGCTTCGACACGGGCTTTCTTGAAAGGTTGTTGATGACCCAGGCACCCAGCAACGGCATGCAGACCCGGAGGGACTCATGAGCGCTGTCCGGTATTCTTTTGGCGGCGACGAGCATATCTTCGTCGAGATCGACGAGGAGATGTCGCTCGAAGCCTTCTTCAAGGGCATGGCGATCTGCGGCGCGTTGCAGAAGCGCCGCGTGGCGGGCGTCTCGGAGATTTGCCCGGCCAACGCCTCCTACCTCATCCGCTTCGACCCCGACGTGATCCGCCCGGACGCCATGCTGCGTACGCTGCAGAATATCGAGGCGGAGATCGGCGCGGCCGATCTCGAGCTGCCGACGCGAATCGTCGAGATTCCCGTGCTCTACAACGATCCCTGGACGCGCGAGACGCTGATGCGCTTCCGGGAGCGCCATCAGGACCCCGGCAGCACCGACATCGAATACGCCGCGCGCATCAACGGCTACAAATCGGTCGATGCATTCGTCGCGGCTCATTCCGGCGCGCCCTGGTTCGTGTCGATGGTGGGGTTCGTCGCGGGGCTGCCGTTCCTGTTCCAGATGGTCGATCGTGCCAAGCAGATCGAAGTGCCGAAATATCTCCGGCCGCGGACGGACACGCCGAAGCTGACCGTCGGCCATGGCGGCTGCTTCGGTTGCATCTACTCCGTCCGGGGCGCCGGCGGGTACCAGATGTTCGGGATCACGCCCGTGCCGATCTACGATCCCGCGCAGAAGCTGCCCTATCTCAAGGATTTCATGGTGTTCTTCCGGCCCGGCGACATCGTCAAATGGAAGCCGATCTCGCGCGAGGAATATGATCGCGACGTGAAGGCGGTCGAGGCCGGCACCTTCAACCTGACCATCCGTCCCGTCACCTTCTCACTGAAATCGTTTCTCAAGGACCCGAGCGGATACAGCCGGCAGCTGGTGGAGGTGCTCCATGGCCATTGAGGTGATCAAACCGGGGCTCGCGACGAGCGTCCAGGATGCGGGCCGGCCCGGCTACTACAATCTCGGCATCCCCCTATCGGGCGCGCTCGATCAATATGCGCTGCGGGTGGCGAACCTGCTGGTCGGCAATGACGAGGGCGCTGCGGTGCTGGAGGCGGCCCTGCTGGGCCCGGAACTCGTCTTCCGGAAGTCCGCGATCATCGCGGTGGCGGGAGCCGAGGCGACGCCGAAGATCAACGGCCAGGCGCGGCCGCGCAACGAATCCTTCGCGGTGAAGACGGATGACCGGTTGTCCTTCGACTACATGAAGCTGGGCGCTCGCGTCTACATCGCCGTCGCCGGCGGGATCGACGTTCCGGCGGTGCTGGGCAGCCGGTCCACCTATGGCCTGGGCGCGCTCGGTGGGTTCGCCGGCCGCAAGCTCGCGCCGGGCGACGTGCTGCCGGTCGCCGCCGCGCCGCAAAGGGCGCGCGCCGGCCGCACCGCGCCCGGCGAGCTCGTCGGCACGTATCCCAAATCGCTCGAGATCCGCGTTCTTCCCGGCCTCTACTTCCACCGGCTGACAGACGAATCCGCCGCATCCTTCTTCGAGGACACTTGGACTGTCGCGCCCGAGGCGGATCGCATCGGCTATCGCTTCCGCAAAGGCCGCGCCCTCTCGTTCCGCGACCGCAAGCAGCCGTTCGGGGCGGGGTCCGATCCCTCGAACATCGTCGACGCCGGATATCCCTATGGCTCGATCCAGGTGCCCGGCGGCGTCGAGCCGATTATCCTGCATCGCGACGCCGTCTCCGGCGGTGGCTATGCCATGATCGGCACCGTGATCAGCGCCGATATGGACCGCATCGCGCAGATGCAGCCCAACAACCTGGCGCGTTTCGTCAGCGTCGATATGGACGCCGCGCTCAAAGCGCGCGCCGACTACAAAGCCCGGATCTCGCGATTGCGTTCGGCTCTCTCGGGATAGATGCTCAGGAGAGCGCCGCCTCCAGCGCGCGCGCATACGCGCCGAGGCGTGCGTCGAGTTGCCCGGGAACCTCGCAGGCATAGCGCATCGTGCGCTGCACCTCGTTGTAGGTCCGCGAGGTGTAGGTCCAGCGGTCAACCAGCTCCTGGCGCTGCGGGGAAGGCTCGCCCTTGGGTTCCGGCGTCGCGTCGAGCTCGGCGGTCAGGCGGCCGACGAGGTCGGCGAGGCTGCGCTGGCGCTCGGCGAGCGCCTTGATGCGGTCGATGATCTCGCCGCGCTCGCGGTTGGTCTCGTCGAGCAGGCCGGCAAAAGCCAAGGTAACCAGACGTTGCCGGTCGCCGCTCAGGCCGCGGGCGAATTCGCCGATCGCGGCTTCGCCGTCCGCCGTCGAGACGCTTCGCGGCGCGATGCGGCCAACGAGCGCGCTGACGGCGGGCTCCGCGCGCCAATCGCCGATGCCGTCGAGCGACGGCCCGCTCCACATCGTCCCCGCCGACAGCACCGGCACCAGGCGCTGCACGCAGGGCCAGTCGCGATCCCCGCCGCGCTCCGCGGCACCCGCCGCGAACGGCAGCAGGCACGCCAGCGCACCGAGAAGGACGGCACCGATCCTCATTCGGCCGCCGCTCTGCGCGCGATGAGCCCGCGCGCGGGATCGTAGCCGTAGATCGCCAGCGCCATGAAAACCAGGGTCGCGGCGATGACGACCGCCGCCGATTCCGGCGCGAGCTTGCCGTAAAGGGCGAAGCGGATCAGCTCGACGGCATGGGTGAACGGGTTGGCCAGACAGACGTAGTAGAGCGTCAGGCTCGCCTCCTTCACCCGCCACAGCGGATAGAGCGCCGAGGAGGCGAAGAACATCGGGAAGATGACGAAGTTCATGACCCCGGCGAAGTTCTCGAGTTGCCGGATCGCCGACGAGAGCAACAGCCCGAGCGCGCCCAGCATCATCCCCGACAGGATGAGCGCGGGAAGCACCGTCACATAACCCAGCGGCGGCGGCTGGATCTCCCAGAACCAGGCGATGGCGAGGAAGACATAGGCCTGCAGCACCGAAACGATGACGCCGGCGAGCAGCTTCGACACCAGCAGGAACCAGCGCGGCAGCGGGCTCACCATCAGCGTGCGCATGCTGCCCATCTCGCGGTCATAGACCATGGAGAGCGAGCTCTGCATGCCCTGGAAGAGCTGGATCATGCCGATGAGCCCGGGCGCGATGTAGACCTGGTAGGGGATGTAGGTCTCGTAAGGCGGGATGATCGACACGCCGAGCACGAAATGGAAGCCGGTGGCGAAGATGAGCAGCCACACCAGCGGCCGCACCAGGGCCGCGATGAAGCGCCCGCGCTGATTGAGGAAGCGCAGCGCCTCGCGCCGCACGATGCCGGCAAGGCAGCGGTAATAATGCGCGGGGCTCATGAGCCCTGCTCCTGGGTGAGGGCGTCGAAGGCGCCGCGCATCGACGAGGCGCGCGTCTCCCGGATCACCTCGGCGACCGGCCCTTGTGCCAGGACACGGCCGCGATGGAGGACGATGACTTGGCCTTCGGGATCGACCTCGTCGATGAGATGCGTGGCCCAGAGCGCGGCGAGGCCCTCGTCGCGGCAGAGGCCGCGCACATGGTCGAGGAGGAATTGACGGCTGGCGATATCGAGGCCGACCGTCGGCTCGTCGAGCAGCAGCAGCTGCGGCCGATGCAGCAGCGCGCGGGCGATCTCGACGCGGCGGCGCTGGCCGCCGCTCAGCTGGCGCACCTTGTCACCGAGCCGGTCGGTCAGGCCGACGCGCCCGATTTCGGCGGCGATGCGCTCGGCCGCGAGGCGCCGCGGCAGCCCGTGCAGCGCGGCGTGGTAGAAGAGATTC
>DASVOY010000362.1:0-1871 GCA_036383115.1 Allostellaceae bacterium | reverse complement strand
GGCGTAGAAGCGCGTGCCGACGAGGACGCCCTCCGCGCCGAGCATGAGCGCGGCGGCGAGCCCGCGGCCGTCGCCGATCCCGCCCGCCGCGACCACCACCGCGTCCGGCGCGCGCCGCGCGACGAAATCGACGACCACGGGCACGAAGGGCAATGTCGCGCGCAACGCCCCATGGCCGCCGGCTTCCGCGCCTTGGGCGACGATGATGTCGGCGCCCGCCTCGATCGCCTCCTCGACATGCGCGAGGCTCTGCACCTGGCAGATGAGCCGGGCGCCGGCCTTCCGGATGCGCGCGGCGAAGGGGCGCGGATCGCCGAAGGACAGTATGATTGCCGCCGGCTCATGCGCCAACGCCGCCTCGAGCACCTCCGGTCGCCGCGCCAGCGACCAGGTGATGAAGCCGCAGCCGACGCGATGGTTCCCGGCCGCCGCGAATTGCCGCTCGATCCATTCGGCGTCGCCATAGCCGCCGCCGATGATGCCGAGCCCTCCGGCCGCGGTGACCGCGCCGGCAAGCGCCCCGCCGGCGACCACCGCCATCGGCGCCAGCAGCACGGGATGCCGTATATCCAGGCGTTCGGTGAGTCGCGTGGCGAGCGGCATGGTGTCCTCCCCGGTGCTGATGACGGTATCGATGATAACGCTCCGGCAATATGCCGTGTCGTACTTTCACCCGACACAGGCTTTGCGCTACACCTCGGGCGCCGCGCAGACAGGATCGGGAGAGGGAGGCGATGCAACAGCGTTGGGGGCTGCCGATCGTCGCCTGGCCCTCGCGGCTCCGCCCCAATGTCTGGGACGGGGTGGCGCTGCCGCTGGTGCTCGGCACCATCATCCTCGTCGCCTGGGCCGGCCAGCAGATGAACGTGCCCTACCGGCTGGGCCAGGCCCTGCCGATCTCGCTCGATCCGCGCAACCTGCCGGAATACGGCATGCGCACGGTGCTGCGCATGGCGCTGGCGCTCGCCGCCTCGCTCGTCTTCAGCCTCGCCTATGCCGCGCTCGCCGCCAAGAGCCGGCGCGCCGAGAAGCTGCTCATCCCCGTGCTCGACATCCTCCAGTCGGTGCCCGTCCTGGGCTTCCTGTCGATCACCGTGACCGGCTTCATCGCGCTCTTCCCCGGCAGCCTGCTCGGCTATGAATGTGCCGCCATCTTCGCCATCTTCACCTCGCAGGCCTGGAACATGACGTTCAGCCTGTACCAGTCCTTCATCGGCGTGCCGCAGGACCTGCGCGAGGCGGCGCGCATGTACCACCTCTCGCCCTGGCAGAGCTTCTGGCAGCTCGAGGTGCCCTACGCGCTCCCGAACCTCATCTGGAACATGATGATGTCGGTGTCGGGCGGCTGGTTCTTCGTGGTGGCGTCGGAGGCGATCAGCGTCGCCGGGCAGACTGTGCTGCTCCCCGGCATCGGCTCCTACATCGCGCTCGCGATCGACCAGCGCGACCTCGCCGCGGTCGGCTACGCGATCCTCGCCATGCTGTTCTTCATCCTCGTCTACGACCAGCTGCTGTTCCGGCCGCTGCTCGGCTGGGCGCAGCGCTTCAAGGTCGAGGCGATCGGCGAGGACGAGATCGAGCCGCCCTGGTTTCTCGCCATGCTGCAGCGCGCGCGCATCTTCGACCTGCTGCGCGCTTTCTTCGGTGCCGCGGCGGCGCTGGCGAGCCGCGCCCATCGCGCTGTGCCGCGGCCGGAGCGGCCATTGCGCGTGAAGCTGCCGCCGCCGCGCTGGATCGATCTCGGCTGGAACGCGATCCTGCTCGCCAGCACGCTCGCGGCGCTCGTCCAGATCGTCCTCTTCGTGCGCAGCGAGGTCGGCGTGCAAGAAGTGCTGCACGTGTTCACGCTGGGCCTCTTCACCCTGTTCCGG
>DASVOY010000361.1:0-3834 GCA_036383115.1 Allostellaceae bacterium | reverse complement strand
AGATACTTCGCCCTCGCGCGGGACAGCACGGCGCTACGGTTCACCGTCGAAGACGCCGCGATGCTGCGGCCCCGCGGCAAGCACCTCATCTTCGCCAGCCGGCGCTTCAACCGCGCCGATGGCGGCTTCGGCGGCGTCATTGCCGCCACCATCAACCCGGATTATGTGCTGAAGTTCTTCTACACGCTGAATGTGGGAGAGCGCGGCATCATCGCGCTGGAGACGACCGAAGGCATCTTGCTGGTGCGGCGCCCCTACATCGAGGAATACATCGGCAAGGACTTCAGCTCCTCGCTGCTGTTCCAGGGCATGCTGCCCTGGGCGTCCTCGGGCGTGTTCCCGATGCGCTATCAAATCGACGGGCTGTGGCGCATCGTCGGCTATCAGCGGGTCGAGAAGCTGCCGCTCGTCGTGCAGGTCGCGCTGTCGCGGGACGACGCCCTGGCCCACTGGTTTCGCACCACGCTGCTCCAGGCTGGAGCGGGTACGCTGATCCTGGCGGTGCTGGGCGCGATGGCCTTCGTGCTCAATCGACAGCTGCAAGCGCGGACACGCGCGCATGAGCAGCTCAGCCTGACGGTCCGCGAACTCGAGAGCGCACGCGTTGCGGCCGAGGAGTCGAGCCGAGTGAAGAGCCAGTTCATGGCGAATATGAGCCACGAGCTGCGTACCCCGCTCAACGCGATCATCGGCTTCTCGGAGGTGATCCGCGATGCGCTCGTCGGCCCGGTCGCCGCGCGCTACAAGGATTATGCGCGCGACATCCACAGCTCGGGCCGGCATCTTCTCGGGCTGATCAACGATGTGCTCGACCTGTCGAGGATCGAGCTCGGCCGGCTCGAGTTGCACGAAGAGCCGGTGGACCTGGGAAAAGTCATCGACGATTGTCACCGGCTGGTTGCGGAGCGGGTCAAGTCAGGCGGCCTCGAACTCGCCGTCGACTTCCCGCCGGACCTGCCGCGGCTGCTCGGCGACGAGCTGCGCCTGAAGCAGATCGTGCTCAACCTGCTGTCGAACGCCGTCAAGTTCACCGCTGCCGGCGGCCGGATCGTGTTGTCGGTCTCGGGCACGGCCGATGGCGGCGTCGCCCTTGCCGTTGCCGATACCGGCATCGGCATGAAGCCGGAGGAAATTCCCATCGCGCTCGAGCCCTTCCGGCAAATCGATAGCGCCCTCAACCGGCGCTACGAGGGCACTGGCCTTGGCCTGCCGCTGGCCCGGACACTGGCCGAGCTGCATGGCGGGAGCCTGGACATCGCCAGCACGCCCGGCCAAGGCACGACGGTCACCATCACCTTGCCGGCCACCCGCGTGATCCGGCAAGCCGCCTGACGAGCCGGGGCGGACGGGTGCCCGATCGCTCGGGCAAGAGGGGCCGCCCGCCCATGGGGGAGTGGTGCGGCGGACGGCCCGGCCACGTAGATCGGTGGCTCGGTTGCGCAACAGCGGTCGGCAAAACGAAGTTCCCGCCGTCCCGACATTGACACAGCGCGCGATGCGTTGGTTCGCTGTTCTTGCTCGTGATCGGCGCCGGCATCAGCTCGCCAGCGCGGCATGCACCTCGTCGACCAGCTGCTGGTCCGTGATCGGCTTGCGCAGCACCTTGCCGACGGCTTCGACCGTGGGCACGTCATAGGCCGTGAGGTAGAGCACCTTCAACCCCGTGCGGCGCATCCTCGCCATGCGCGCGAGCGCAAAGCCATGGACGCGCTCCGGCATGACGATATCGGTCACCAGCAGGTCAATCGGCCTGTCGCCGTCGAGCAGCTCGAGCGCGACGCGAAAATCGGGGGCTGCGGCAACCGCGAAGCCGGCGCCTACGAGAGCCCTGGCGGCGGCGTAACGGAAGCCCTCCTCGTCCTCGACGAGAAGAATGGTGGCGGGCCGTTCGGGCATGGACTCCTCGGGTAAGGCGACTGGCAACGGGCACCGTTGATCAAATGGTGCACCTTGTGCAACTTTGGGCCGCCGCCGATTTCTGTGCAAGCCCTTTGTCCTTTAGGGTCATGTCGCACCGCAGCCCGACATGGCTACCCTACCGCGATCTTCCTGTCGACGCCCGAGCGGCGTTGAACCCGAAGCCCTTTTCCGGACAACGCCGAGATGCCAAGAAAACCCGAGACCGCACTACCCGACCTGATTGAGAGACACCAGAAGCAGCTGCTGGACGACTGGCTTTCGCAGCAACGAAGCAGCGGGGCCCTGGGCGCCGACGATCCCGAGACCAAGGATCAATCGGCGCGCTTCCTGACCGAGCTGCGAAAAGGCGCGGCGACGGGGCGGTTCGACGATATCGAGGCGCCGGAATGGGCGACGACCCGCGAGCTCCTCGATGAGGTGTCGCGCGCCCGCGCCACCATGGGGTTCACGCCCTCGCAGACGGCGACGTTCGTATTCTCGCTGAAGGAGCCGCTGTTCTCGCTGCTGCGCCAGGAAATGCGCGGCAGCGCGGAGAAGCTGGTGGACGAGATCTGGGTCGCGACACTGCTCCTCGACAAGCTCGGCCTCTACACCACCGAGGTCTACCAGAAGAACCGCGAGGAGGTGATCGCCCGCCAGCAGGAGGAGCTGCTCGAGCTGTCAACGCCGGTCGTCGAGCTGTGGGAGGGGATCCTGGCGCTGCCGCTCATCGGCACGCTCGACAGCGCCCGCACCCAGATCGTGATGGAGAATTTGCTGCAGCAGATCGTCACCTCCGGCGCCGAGATCGCCATCATCGACATCACCGGCGTGCCGACGGTGGATACGCTGGTGGCGCAGCACCTGATCAAGACCATCTCGGCGGCGCGGCTGATGGGCGCCGACTGCATCATCAGCGGCATTCGGCCGCAGATCGCACAGACCATCGTCCATCTCGGCGTCGATCTCTCCGTCACTTCCAAGGCGACCATGGCGGACGCGTTCCAGCTCGCGCTGCGGCGGATCGGCAAGAGCGTCGCGGGGCGCGCGAAGCCGTCCCGGACGGCCGAGTAGCGGCATGGAACAGATCCCCATCCTGCGGATCGGTGACTGCCTGCTCGTCAGCATCCAGGTCGACATGCACGACCGGCTGGCGATGGCGCTCCAGGATGATCTCACGCGCAAGATCGTGGAATCCCGGGCGCGTGGCGTCATGATCGACATCTCGGCGCTGGAGATCGTCGATTCCTTCATCGGCCGCATGCTCGACAACATCGCCGCCATGTCGCGCGTCCTCGATGCCGTGACCGTGGTTGTCGGGATGCAGCCGGCAGTGGCGATCACGCTGGTTGAGCTCGGGTTGGCGCTCACGGGCGTCAAGACCGCGCTCGACGTGGACAAGGGCCTCGCCTTGATCCGGCGGCTGATCGATGGCGAGGAGGGCGCGGTTGATCGTCGAGAAGGATGAGACGATGCCCGTCCGAAATGCCGAGGACGTGGTGCGCGTGCGGCGGGAGGTGCGCGCCCATGCGGTCGCTGTCGGCTTCAGCCTCGTCGATCAGACGAAGATCATCACCGCCGCCAGCGAGATCGCCCGCAACACCGTCGATTACGGCGGCGGCGGGGTTCTCCGCCTCGAGACCGTGCGCGTCGGCGCACGCCGCGGCGTGCGGCTGACCTTCACCGACCAAGGGCCGGGGATTCCCGATGTGAAGCTCGCGCTGAGCGAAGGCTATTCGACCGGCAGCGGGCTCGGCCTCGGCCTGAGCGGCGCCAAGCGGCTGTCGAACGAGTTCGACATCCGGTCGACGCCGGGAAAAGGGACTGTAGTGACGCTGGTGCGTTGGAAGTAACATGATCGCCACGGTTGCCGATCCGAGCCAGATCGCGGAGGCGCGGCGCGCCGCCGTCAATCTGGCGCGGGCGCGCGGCCTC
>DASVOY010000360.1:0-2174 GCA_036383115.1 Allostellaceae bacterium | reverse complement strand
GCGGCGCAGCGCGCCGGCTTCGACGTCGCGGTCGCGACCCGCGTCGCCGAGCATGGCGAGCGCATCCGCGCCGAGGGCTTCACTCTCCATCCGCTGCGCTGGCGGCGCGGCGACATCGGGCCATGGCCGAGCCTGCGCGCGATCGCGGAGATCTATCGCCTCTATTGCCGCGAGCGTCCGGTGCTCGTCCATCACGTCGCACTCAAGCCGGCGGTGCTCGGCGGCATCGCCGCGCTTCTCGCGGGCGTGCCGGCGGTGGTCAACGCGGTCACCGGCCTCGGCTTCGTCGCGAGCTCGCCGACGCTGCGGGCGGGCCTCCTGCGCTGGCCGCTGGGTTTCGCGCTCACCCGTCTGCTCGAGCGCCCGAACAGCCGCGTCATCGTCCAGAACGAGGACGATCGGCGGGCACTGCTCTCGCTCCATGCGGCGGCGGCGGGCCGCATCGTTACCATTCGCGGCTCCGGGGTCGACACCACGCATCTGCGCCCCGCGCCCGAGCCGCCGGCGCCGCCGGTGGTCGCCGGCTACGTCGGCCGCATGCTCGCGGACAAGGGCGTGCCGGTCCTGGGCGAGGCGCAGCCGAGGCGGCGCCGCCGCGGCGTCGACGTCAATCTGATGCTGGCCGGCGCGCCCGACCCGGAGAACCCCAGCTCGATCGACCCGGCGACGCTCGCCGCGTGGCAGGCGCTGCCCGGCGTCGCCTGGCTGGGGCAGGTGGCGGACATCCGCACGCTGTGGGCGGCGGCGCATATCGCCGTGCTGCCGTCGCGCCGCGAAGGGCTGCCGAAGAGCCTGCTCGAAGCCGCGGCGATGGGCCGCCCGCTGATCGCGACCGACGTGCCGGGCTGCCGCGAGGTCGCGCAGGACGGCGTCAACGCGCTGCTGGTGCCGCCGGACGATGCCGCCGCGCTCGCCGCGGCGCTGGAGCGGCTCGCCGGCGATGCCGGGTTGCGCCGCCGCTTCGGCGCCGAGAGCCGGCGTCTTGTCGAGACCGATCTCGCCGAGGACGCGATCGGCGCCGCGACGGTCGCGTGCTATCGCGGCCTGCTTGCGGAGCTTCGCCTGCCGTCGATCGAATAGCTGTCGGGCGCCTATCGCCGCGTGCAGGTCAGGGACCGGGCAGGAGACTGTCGATGCGCCCCAACAGACGATAGGCGACGAGCCCGACCCATTCCTTGCTGGCCATGTCGACGAGCGGCAGATGCTCCGACAGGAGAAAGCCGAGCCGCATCGGGGACGCGGTGCGGTAGTCGACGGGATAGGGCACGACCTGCCAGCCGACATGGCGGAAGCAGCCGACCGCCCGCGGCATGTGCAGCGCCGAAGTCACCAGAAGCCATACATCCTCCGCTTGCGGCCGTGCGAGGTCATGCGAGAACTCAGCGTTCTCGATGGTGTTGCGCGAGCGGCCCTCGACCAGGATGCGCGCCGGATCGATGCCTTGCTGCACCAGCAGGTCGCGCATGATCTCGGCTTCAGGCTTCTCGTCGGCGCGCGGCAGCAGCGACGCATCGCCGCCGGTGACCAGGAGCTTCGCCTGCGGATAGTGACGGGCGAGCGCGAGCGCCTCGACGAGCCGGTCGGCGGCCTCGTTGAGCGCCACCTGGCCATGCACACGCGTGACGTCGGCCTCGACCGCGCCGCCGAGCACGATGATCCCGTCGACCCGCGACGGCAGCTCCGGCACCGGAAAGCGCCGCTCGAGCGGTGCCGCCAGCCATTGGCCGACCGGCAGCGCCGCGATGATCAGGAACGCCGCCGTCGCCACCGCGATCAGGCGAAAGCCGCGCCCCCGGCGTCGGCCGTTCAGCCGCAGCGTGCCCCAGGCCAGCAGCAGCAGCAGCAGGTTGCCCGGGGCCGCAACGGCCCAAAAGAGCTTGCTTATCCAGAAAGCCATGGCGTCATCCACTCCTGGGCGATACGCTTTCTTCTTTAGCTCGCGCAGCGAGGGTCCGCGACCGCTTTTCCTGTTGCCGCCCCGCGGCGCCTTGCGTAACGTCCCGAATCTGCATGAGCGCCGAGGGATGGTGGTAGGATTTAGCCGGGCAAAAGCAGCATTTAGTCACGACGTGCTCATGGCGGCGGCCTCGCTGTGGCTGTCGCTTTATTTGCGCGTGGGCGACGGGCTGCTCGATTATTCGCTCCCACTGCTGCTCGCCTATGATGCGGCCTTC
>DASVOY010000359.1:0-2682 GCA_036383115.1 Allostellaceae bacterium | reverse complement strand
CCTTCGCCTCGACCCTCGGCCGCGGCTCCTGGTTCGCCGCCTGCGGCGAGGCCCTCACCGAAAGCGAGCGCATCGAGGCCGTGGCTTATCTCGCCGCGCTCGGTCTGCCCGAGACGCCAGTCGCGACCGTCGCCGGCTGGACCGAGGCCGCGGCGACGACGCAAAGCCCGGATTGGAGCCGCGCCTGGTGGGAGGCCGAGACGAGGGCGCAGCAGGATCTCTACCGTCGCGCCGTCGCGCAGTTTGGCGAGGACAAGTTGCTGTCGGCGCTCACCGCCGTGACCGAGGCGGCGCAGGCGCTGCATGGCGCCGCCGCCTTCGCCATGAGCCGCGCCGGCATTGCCGATCCCGCCTTGGCCCGCGTTGCCGCCGGCGCCGCCGCCCAAGCCTGTCACCAAGCGGCGCTGGCGCTCGCCGGCAAGGCCGGGCCGGATCACCTCTTCGCCGTCAAGTACCGGCTCTTCGCCGCCGGCCGCTGGCCGCTGGGCATTGTTGGCGACCGCTTCTTCGTGTTCTAGTTTCCACGCCCGAGACCCGCCCAGCTTCCGGAGACCGTTGATGGCCTACGCGATCCCTGCCCCGCCCATTGCCACCGTGCCAGTGATCGGGGCCGAGCCCTTTCCCGTCCACCGCATCTATTGCGTCGGCCGCAACTACGCCGAGCACGCGCGCGAGATGGGCCATGATCCCGACCGCGAGCCGCCCTTCTTCTTCATGAAGCCGGCCGACGCCGTCGTCCCGACCGGGAGCACGATCCCCTACCCGCCCAAGACCAAGGACTATCAGCACGAGATCGAGCTGGTGGTCGCGCTGGCCAAGGGCGGGCGCGACGTGCCAGTAGCGAAGGCGCTCGACCTCGTCTACGGCTATGCCGTGGGCCTTGACATGACCCGGCGCGACCTCCAGGGCGAAGCGAAGAAGCTCGGCCGCCCCTGGGATCTCGGCAAGGGCTTCGACCACTCGGCACCGTGCGCGCCGCTCTCGCCGGTGTCGAAGGTCGGGCACATCGCCAAGGGCGCCATCTGGCTCAAGGTCAACGGCAAGACCCGCCAGCAGGGCGATATCTCGCAATTGATCTGGAACGTGGCCGAAACGATCTCGTATCTCTCGGGCTTCGTTACGCTGGCGGCAGGAGATCTCATCTATTCCGGCACGCCCGCTGGCGTCGCTGCCGTGGTCAAGGGCGACAGGCTCGAGGGCCATGTCGACGGGCTGACCGATCTCGCCATCGCCATCGGCTGATGCTCACCGTCGCCACCTGGAACATCAACTCGGTGCGGCTGCGCATCGAGAATGTGCGCCGCTTCATCGCCGAGGCGCAGCCGGACGTGCTCTGCCTGCAGGAGACCAAGTCGCCGGACGAGCATTTCCCGCGCGAGGCGTTCGAAGACCTCGGCTACAAGCACCAGCTCGTCCACGGCATGAAGGGCTACAACGGCGTCGCCATCGTCTCGCGCGTCGCGATCGGCGCGAGCGGGACGCAGAGCTGGTGCAAGCGGCAGGATTGCCGGCACGGGATGGTGACGCTGCCCGGCGGCGTCGAGCTGCACAATCTCTATATCCCCGCCGGCGGCGACATCCCCGATCCCGACGAGAATCCGAAATTCGCGCACAAGTTGCAGTTCCTCGACGAGATCACCGACTGGTTCGCCGACGAGCGCGACGCCGCCAGGCCGATGATCGTCGTCGGCGATCTCAATGTAGCGCCGCTTGAGACCGATGTGTGGTCGCACAGGCAGTTGCTCGACGTCGTCAGCCACACGCCCATCGAAGTCGAGAAGCTCGGGCACTTGCAGGATTCGGCAAGATTCGTCGATGCCGTGCGTGCCTTCATCCCGCCGGAGCGGCGCTTGTATTCGTGGTGGAGCTACCGCGCGCGCGACTGGTCGCTCTCCGATCGCGGGAGGCGGCTCGACCACATCTGGGTGACGCAGCCGCTCCAAGGCAAGCTCGCCGGCGCTGAGGTGCATCGCGAGGTCCGCGGCTGGGAGAAGGCCTCGGACCACGTGCCAGTGGTTGTGCGCTTCGACGGCTGACATGCCGCGCGACCTCAAGCCCTTCTTCGGCCCACGCAGCATCGCCGTGGTCGGCGCCGGCGAGCGGCCGACATCGTCTGGCGGCGCGGTGCTGCAGAATTTGCGCATCGCCGGCTTCGCCGGCGCGGTGATCCCGGTCAATCCCAAGGGCGGCGAGATGTTCGGCCTCGCCGTGCGCCGCTCGCTCAAGGAGCTCAACGATCCCGCCGATGTCGCCGTCATCGTCATCCGCCCCGACCTCATCCTCGAGGCGGTGCGCGAGGCGGCGGAGACCGGCCATCGCCACCTCATCATCCTGCCCGGCGGCTTCGCCGAGGCGGGCGAAGCCGGCAAGGCACGCGACGCCGCGCTGCGCGCGCTCATCGCGGAACACGGTCTCACCGTGGTCGGCCCCAACTGCGCCGGCATCATCCATCTGCAGCAGGGCGCGCGCTTTGCCGCGACCTTCCTGCGCGACATGCCGCCCGGTCCCAACGCGCGGGGCGCCTGCGCCTTCATTACCCAGTCGGGCGCACTTGGCGAGGAGGCGATCGCCGCAGCCCATAGCCTCGCCATTCCGCTCGGCACCGTCGTCTCCGTCGGCAATGCGGTGCAGCTCGGCGTCAGTGATTACCTCGAATTCCTCGGCGCCGATCCCGCGACCTCG
>DASVOY010000358.1:0-2082 GCA_036383115.1 Allostellaceae bacterium | reverse complement strand
AGCAGGTTCGAGAGCCACAAGGTGAGGCAATCGACAAGGATCGGCCGCTCGCGCCGCGACTCCGCCAGGAGCCGGACCGGCAATTCGAGTGGCTCCTCCACCGTCGTCCAGCGCGCGCCGCGGCGCTCGCGGTGGCGGCGGATGCGCTCGGCCATCTCGTCATCGAGCGGCTGGGCGGTGGCGACATAGAGCGACATCGGCGCCGCAGCCTCGATCAGCGCCTCGGCATAGCGGCTCTTGCCCGAGCGCGCGCCGCCCAGCACCAAGCTGACGCGCGGCAACACGCCCGCATCGGGCGATGGCAAGGATGGTTCAGCGCGATCCGGCAGACGCTCCTCCGCCCGAGGATGGTCGGTTGCAACGGCGCAACGAGGAGGTCTCCTGGCTCGGGGTCGTCGATCGCGGCGCCTTCCCGGCCGGCTCTCGCCGCCCAGTGGCTTCCTGTCGCGATCTCGCCGCTTACAGTTGCGGGGGCAGCGCCGGCATCGCACCGGACTTCCCTGTCTCGTCGCCAGCCGACGCTAGCACGCCGCGCCGGGCGATGCCAGCCGCGTGGCGAGTCGGCATCATGGCGTCACATTGAATTATTGTAGCGCGCCGAAAATATCGACCGGCTATTTCCGACGGTTTTAGTAAAATGGCAATTGATTTGGGCTAACGTCCCTTTAAAGCCATAACCACATGCTATGGGATGACCATAGAATCAGTAATCGCGACGCCGCTCCGAATATTTGGTGGAGCTTAGGAGATGTGCACGCTTGCTAGTCGTCTGCTGATGGTCTGCGGCCCGACGCCGATGTTTGAATATGGCGTCATCGGGCTGGGAATTGCGGCAGCACTCCTCTTCCTGACGCGCCCCCGCTAGCCGATCGGCGGGTGGTTTACCGCAGCGACGCGCCAGCGGTGGTTCGCGCGGGCGTCGGGGAAATGCTCGATCCGCGTCAACGACAAATTATCGATGCTGACGGCGAGCGCCGCCTCGGGCGCGAGATCGAGCGCCAGCGCCACCGCGGCCCGGATGACGCCGCCATGGCTTGCAGAGATAATGTCGCGTCCCTTGTGTTCCTCTGAGAGGCGCAGGATCGCGGGTTGCGCCCGCTTGAGCAGCTGGACGAAGCTCTCGCCGCCGGGCGGCGCCTCATGTGCCGGGGCGAGCCAGAAGCGCGGAAAGAGATTGCCGTTGCGCTCGGCCAGCTCGGCGTAGCTGACGCCCTGCCACTCGCCGAAATGCTGCTCGATGAGATCGGGCTCGACCGTGACGCCGGGGCCGGGGATGGGATCGGGCCCGGGCAGGCCGGCGCGGACGATGCCGGCGGCGGTCATGTGGGTGCGCTGCAGCGGGCTCGTCACCCAGATCGCCTCCTTGGGCAACAGCCGCGCCAGCGCGGCGAAGGCCGCCTCGTTGCTGACGTCGCAGGGATGATCGGTCTGGCCGTAGCAGCGGCCTTCATTGACGGTGACGGGGGCGTGGCGCACCCACCACCACCGCGTCACCTCGCCCATGCCGCCGCCACCAGCACAATCACGATCTCCCCTGCCTGCTCGATTGCGCCGAGCACGTCGCCGGTGTAGCCGCCGATCTGACGGCGGGCAAGGCCGGCCATCAGCGTCATCGCCGCGGCGCCAACCACCAGCGCCGCAAGGCCGGGGACGAGACCCAACGCAACAAGAGCGATGAGCGCGCCGAGGCCGGCCGCGCTCCAGGCGATGGGAGCCTCCGGCCGCCCGGCGGTGGCGCCGAGGCCGTCGAGGCGCGCCGGCTCGAGCGCGCGCATGACCAGCGGCAACCCGCCGCGCGCCGCGGCATGGGCGGCGACGAGCGCGGCCGCGACATGGCCGGCATCGCCGATAGCGGCGAGCGCGGCGGCGCGCAGGGTGATGCTGAACACGAGAGCCAGAACGCCATAGGCGCCGCTGCGGCTGTCGCGCATGATGGCGAGCCTCGCTTCGCGATCGGCGCCGCCGAAAAACCCGTCGGCGGTGTCGGCAAGCCCGTCCTCATGGAGCGCACCGGTCACGAGCACGGTGGCGCCGACCGCGATCAGCGCCGCCGGGAGCAGCGGCACGCCGAGAGCGGTGACG
>DASVOY010000357.1:0-3704 GCA_036383115.1 Allostellaceae bacterium | reverse complement strand
CATGAGCAAACCCTCGCGGACTCATCTCCGAGCAAGATGAAGGCGGACGCGCCGATGTCAATAGAGTCCGCCGGTGCCGCTGGAAGGAACGGAGCGCGGCGGCGCGCTGGTGGGCACTGTGGGCGGCGACGGTGCCGCGGTGGTCATGGCCGGCGTTCCATCGCTCGGCGGCGTCTCCTCGGCAGGGCCGCCGAGCGATGCCGCATCCTCGTCGTCGCTGATCGGTCCGCGCACCACAGCTGGCGCCGACGCGTCGTTGGTCGGCTCGGTGCCTGGCTTGAATGCCTCATAGATCACGTTCTTGTCGCCGGGCCGCGCCAGCTGACCGGTCGTGGCATCGACGCGCACCAGCCGGATGCCCGGCGGGATGCGGAACGGAATGGCCGGCTTGTCCTTGAGCGCTGCCGCCATGAAATCGCGGAACACCGGCGCGGCGACCGACGCGCCGGTCTCGTGCGCGCCAAGGCTCCGTGGATTGTCGTAGCCAACGAAGACGCCGAAGGCGAGATCGGGCGAGAAGCCCACGAACCAGGTGTCGTCTGAATCATTCGTCGTGCCGGTCTTGCCGGCGAGCGGCTTGCCGACCGACGAGACGACGCGGCCGGTACCGCGCTCGATGACGCCCTGCAGGATCGACACGATCTGGTAGGCGCTCGCGGGATCGGCGATCTGCTCGCGGTCGTCGGGCGGCTCGGGCGCCGGCTGGCTCGTCCATTCGACGTTCTGACAGCCCTCGCAGGCGCGCTCGTCGGCGCGGAAGATGGTGACGCCGTTGCGATCCTGGATGCGGTCGATCAGGGTCGGCGTGATGCGCTTGCCGCCGTTGACCAGCATGGCATAGGCGGTGGTGAGCCGGAGCGGCGTCGTCTCGCCCGCGCCCAGCACCTGCGCGTATTGCCTCGGCACGTGATCGATGATGCCGAAGCGCTCGATCGTCGTGCCGATCGGGTCGAGCCCGACCGCCTCGCCGAGGCGGGCGGTGATCAGGTTGCGCGACTGCTCGACGCCAACGCGCAAGGTCAGCGGCCCGTAGAATTTGTGGGTGTAGTTGCTCGGCTTCCATTTCGGCAGCCCCACTCCCTGGTCGACGACGAAGGGCTCGTCGAGCAGCACGCTCGAGGGAGTGAAGCCGTGATCCATCGCGGTGAGATAGACGAAGGGCTTGATCGCGGAGCCGATCTGGCGGTGCGCCTGGACGGCGCGGTCGAACTGGCTCAGCTCGTAGCTGAAGCCGCCGCTGAGCGCGAGAATGCGCCCGGTATGCGGATCGAGCGCCACGATCGCCCCCGACACTTCAGGGATCTGGCGCAGTGTGTAAAGCGGTGTCTTGGCGGTCTTCGCGGCTGGCGTGGCGAGGCGCTCGACGAGCACCACATCGCCCGGCCGCAGCACGTCGCCGGGCTGGCGCGGCACCGGGCCAAGCTCGGCGTTGGGAAGCGGCTTGCGCGCCCAGCGCAGCTCCTCGAAGGGGATGGTGCCGCGGCTGTCATCGACGAGGCCGATGCTGGCACCCTCGGCATTGGTCGCGAGCACCACCGCGAGGCCCCAGCCGGCCTCGGCCATGCCGCCCGGCGGCGATATCGTGACAAGCCGCGTGCGCCAGTCGCCGCTGCTGTCGATGCGCGCGACCGGCCCACGCCAGCCATGGCGGCGGTCATAGTTCACGAGGCCGGCGCGCAGCGACCGGTCGGCGATCGCCTGCAGCTTGGGATCGAGACTGGTGCGGACGGCGAGGCCGGACTGGTAGAGCGCCTTCTCGCCGTAGCGCGCCAGCAGGTCGCGCCGCACCTCCTCGGTGAAGTAGGTCGCCCGCGCGACCTCGGTCTCGTTGCGCCGGCGAAGCGTCAGCGGCATGGCCTGCGCGGCCGCCCTCTGCTCGGCCGTGATGAAGCCCGCTTCCTCCATGCGCTCGATGACCCAGTCGCGCCGCCCCTTGGCCGCCTCGGGGTGCCGCTGCGGGTCGTAGTTGTTCGGCGCCTTGGGCAGCGCCGCGAGGAAGGCGGCCTCCTCGACGGTCAGCTCATCGAGCGATTTGTCGAAATAGTTGAGGGCGGCCGCGGCCACGCCATAGGTGCCGCCACCCAGGTAGATCTCGTTGAGATAAAGCTCGAGGATGCGATCCTTGCCCAGCACCTTCTCCATGCGCAGCGCCACCAGCGCCTCCTTGATCTTGCGCTGGTAGGAAAGCTCGCTGCCGACGATAAAGTTCTTGGCCACCTGCTGGGTGATGGTCGATGCGCCGATCGGCCGTTGGCGCTTCGAGATACGCATGATGTCGGTCACCCCGGCGCGCACCATCGCCACGGGATCGATGCCGCTATGGCTGTAGAAGTTCTTGTCCTCGGCCGCGAGAAAGGCGTGGATCAACAGCGGCGGCATCTCCTTGGCCGGGACGAAGACGCGCTTTTCGGTCGCGTATTCGGCAAGCAGCCGGCCGTCACCGGCATAGACGCGCGAGACGATCGGCGGATGATAGTCGGTGAGCTGCTGGTAATCCGGCAGGTCCCGGCCGAAATACCAAACCGCGAGCACGGCGACGCAGCCGCCGACCAGGAGGAGGCCCGCGGTCAACCCGAACGCGAACTTGAAGATGAACTTAACGATCCGCATGCGCTCGCGGTCTCCCTGGCCGGCGGCGCCCGGCGCCGGCGAAAAAGCGTGGTGCTGAACGTGGTTCTAAAGGTGTAGCGGCTTTATGGCGCCTTCAAGGCAGGTGTCAAAGACCATCTTGTTAACGAGCAAGGGTTAAGAGCCGGTTGAGCCCCGCTCGCCCTTGCCCGCACGAGGCGGTTGTCGAGGCGAGCCCTGGCCTGTATCCTTGGCGATGCGAAATACCGCGGTCTGCCGACCCGGCCACAAGGCCGCAAGGCGGCGCCGCGGCGGGATTTCCGGGCCGATGCCGCAAGAGGCATGGCCGCTTCCCGCCGGCAGGCGCTTCGGACGATGCGGTCTGATGAAACCCCGAAGCCGTCCCCGGCGCTTTTTTGCCGGGGCGCGGCAGCCTCGACGAGTTCCGCCATGGCTCCTGATCTCTTGCCGTTCGACGGATTGACCGGAGGCGCTGCCGGCTTCGCCCCAGCCAGGATGGCGCCGCCACCCGTGATTCGCGCGGGTGGAACGGCGCGCCTCGGAGTTATGCCCTTATGGCAAAACGCATGCTTATCGACGCGGCTCACCCGGAGGAGACCCGGGTCGTCGTACTGAATGGTCACCGCCTCGAAGAATTCGATTTCGAGACGTCCACCAAGAAACAGATCAAAGGCAACATCTACCTCGCCAAAATTACGCGGGTAGAGCCCTCGCTGCAGGCGGCCTTCGTCGAATACGGCGGGAACCGACACGGTTTCCTCGCCTTCAACGAGATCCATCCCGACTATTACCGCATCCCGGTCTCCGACCGGCGCGGCGAGGATCGCGGCTTCCCCGGCCAGGGCGACAGCGACGACAGGCCGCACGACGACGGTGCCGAGATGCAGGAGCGCAGCGAGTTCGCTGCCGAGGACTCGGCGCAAGCGGGGGATACCGGCGAGATGGCGCCTCCCCAGCCCGAGGCCGACCGCGCCCTCCCGGCCGAAGCGCATGGCGGCGACGTCGTTTACGAGTCCCGCGGACCTGCCGAGCAGACCGACCACCCCGGCGCGCCGGAGATGGCCGGGGAACTTCCGCCGACGGAAGGTCAGGAGCATCTCCATCACCGCGACTCG
>DASVOY010000356.1:0-1974 GCA_036383115.1 Allostellaceae bacterium | reverse complement strand
GACCGGGGCAAAATTGAAGCCCTGCTCGGTGTCGCGCAGCAGCGTCCAGGTGGTGTTGCGCGTCAGCACGTCGGCTTCGCCCGATTGCAGCACGGTAAAGCGCTGCTGCGTCGTCGTCGGGATGAACTTGACCTTCTTGGCGTCGCCCAACACCGCTGCAGCGATGGCGCGGCAGGTGTCGGCATCGAGCCCTTTGTAGTCGCCCTGCTGGTCGGGCATGCCGAAACCGGCGAGCCCGGTATTGACGGCGCAGGTCACGACGCCCCGGCTCTTGACGCCATCGAGCGTCGGACCGGCCAGAGCCGCATTGCCGATGAGGATCAGTCCGAGAAAAGCGCCGGCCATCGCGGCGCTCGCAAATTTTACAACACGCATGGGGATCCTCCTAGAATAGCTTGATTATTAATGATTATTCCGTGCCCAGAGGATGCTCGACGGGAATTCGATATCCGGCATCGACGCTATCATAGCGTTATGCGCCGTCGCAACGTCGCGCCAGCGCCGCGGGAAAAAGGGCGGCGTCCAGGCTTTCGCAAGCGGGCGCGGCGATGCAAGATGCGGCCATCGAACCGCCGAGGCGCCGCCCGCGATGCGCAGCAAATCGAAAAAGCCCGACACACTTCTGACCCATGCCGGACGCTCGCCCGAGGCCAATCATGGCGTAGTCAATCCGCCGGTCTATCACGCCTCGACCATTCTCTATCCCACGGTGGCCGCGCTCGAGGCAGCGCAGAAGAACCGCTACAACCAGGTCACCTACGGCCGGTACGGCACGCCCACCACCTATGCCTTCGAGGAGGCGGTGGCAGCGGTCGAGGGCGGGCATCGCGCCATCGCCTTCGGTTCCGGCATGGCCGCCTGCATCGCCTCGATCCTGGCTTTCGTCAGGGCGGGCGACCATGTGCTCGTGCCGGATTCGGTCTACGGCCCCGTGCGCGCTTTCTCCAGTGGCTTTCTGCAACGCTTCGGCGTCACGACGAGTTTCTATGACCCGCTGATCGGCGGCGGCATCGACGCCCTCATTCGCGACAACACGCGCGTCATCTACCTCGAGAGCCCGGGCTCCCTCACCTTCGAGGTCCAGGACGTGCCGGCGATCGTCGCTGCCGCCAAGGGCCGCGGCATCGCCACCATGCTCGACAATACCTGGTCGGCGCCGCTGTTCCTGAAGCCGCTGGCAATGGGCGTTGATGTTGAGATCATCGCCGCCACCAAATACATCGTCGGCCATTCCGATTGCATGATGGGCGTCGCCGTCTGCACCGAGAAAAGTTTCATGCCGCTGCGCGAGGCGGCGACGGCGCTCGGCACCCACGCGGCGCCGGACGATTGCTATCTCGCGCTGCGCGGCTTGCGCACCGCCGCGGTGCGCTTGCGGCAGCATCAGGAGCAGGGCCTCGCGCTGGCCCGCTGGCTGAAGCAACGGCCGGAAGTCGAGCGCGTGTTGCACCCGGCGCTGCCGGACTGCCCGGGCCACGAGCTCTGGAGGCGCGATTTCACTGGCGCGAGCGGACTTTTCAGCATCGTGCTCCGCCGCGGCATCACCAAGCCGGCGGTCGACGCCATGCTCGACGGCATGGACCTGTTCGGCATCGGCGCCAGCTGGGGCGGCTTCGAGAGCCTGGTCCTGCCGGTCCATCCCGAGCGGCTCAGGACGGCCACGCGCTGGGATACCGGACCGGTCGTCCGCCTCCATGCCGGGCTCGAGGATCGAGGCGACCTCGTCGCCGACCTAGAGCGCGGCTTCGAGCGCCTCAACGCCGCGCGCTGAGCCTTGCCTGCGTTGACGCCCCTCGAAATCGAAGCGCTCCGCCTGAGCCTGCTCGTCGGCCTGGTCAGCGTCGCCGCCAGCCTGCCCTCCGGCCTCGCCATCGCCTGGTTGCTGGCGCGTCGGCAGTTTCCCGGCAAGGTCCTCCTCGACGGGCTCGTCCACCTTCCGCTGGTGCTGCCGCCGGTCGTCGTGGGCTATGGGCT
>DASVOY010000355.1:0-3678 GCA_036383115.1 Allostellaceae bacterium | reverse complement strand
CGCTCTGCCGGACGCGCCGAAGATCGCCATTGCCCTGGTGCTGATCGCGCCCCTTGCTTTCTGCATGGGGATGCCGTTCCCCCTCGCGCTCTCGCGCGTTGCGGCCTCGGCGCCGGGGCTGGTGCCTTGGGCGTGGGGCGTCAACGGCTGTGCCTCCGTGCTGAGTGCGATCCTGGCGGCGCTGCTGGCAATGAACACCGGGTTCGCATGCGTTATGCTGATCGCGATCGCGCTGTACGTCGTTGCCGCGGTGACCTTCCGGACGCCGCTCGCCGGCGAACGAACCTGAGCGGCGTTTCCAACAGTCAGATCTCACGTTTCGGAGCCGGCGCATCGGCGGCATCCATCGCCAAATTCTACTATTCGGCTCAAGCCAACAAACGAGAACAGCCGTTAGTTCCGCTTTATCTAGCCTAGGAGGTGCCTTGGAATTGTCCGGAATGGGGGGTCAAACAGGGACCAAATTTTCAGCGCGCGACCACGCCGATGGCGCGGCGCCGCTACGATCATCGGTAGCGAGAAAAAGGAGCGGCGCCGCCGCTCCTCACAGAGCTTGACGGCCGCGAGGCGCTGCCGGGGACGCAGCGTCCTTTGCTTCGGCTTGCGTCGCCCACTCGTGGAGATACTCGGCAACCGCCAGATATTGCTCGCGTGTTCGGGCGTCGCCCGCCGTCTTCGCAGCGGCGCGGTATTCTGCCGCTCTGGCGCGCAGATCTGCGGCGCTTAGCATGACCCCTCCCGCTTTCAGCCTGGATCAATGGTTAGCCAGGACTAATTACCGAATCGTTGAAATTTACTAATGGGCTCGCGTACCAGTTGGTGCTTCTATTCGTTACGAGCCGGTCCGAGCCGACCCGAAAGGGCTAGATGTAAATCATGGAAAAAGCCTTGTGGAACAACCCGCCTATATGGTTGGTAAGGCTGAAAGTTTGTAAGTACCTATTTCGGGTGTTGACCACGCATGGCTTCGAGCTTCACCGTCCTGATCGTCGATGACGACAGCGCCGCGCGCGATGTCCTCGTCGAAGTCCTACGCGACAAGGGGTTGCGCGTCTTCGCCGCGTCGCATGGCTATGAGGCCGTTCGCATTCTCGGCGACGAACCGGTCGATCTGCTCCTTGCCGATATCGTCATGCCCGGCATGGACGGCGTGCAGTTGGCAGCGCAAGCCAAGCTGATCCGCCCCGGCATCAAAGTGCTCTTTGCCACCGGCTACGCTCAGAAGGCGACCGAGCGAAATGCGGTGCGCCTCGGAAGAGTCCTTTTCAAGCCGTTCCGACGACCCGATCTGATCCGGGAAGTCGAAGCGCTCCTGGGCAGTGCCGCGTAGCAAATCGATCACGCTTCAACGCGCGCGGCACGCGCCGGACGGCCAGATCGATCCCCGCCGTCCCCCGTGGTGCTTCAGCCCCACGAAGGGCTTTTCTTAGCCCATTGCGGGTCTCTTGACCGGGTTGAATCAGCCTCCGCATAATGCGCGTAGGGAGTGCCCGCTCATGAAACGCCTTGTCATCGCACTTGGACTGATCTTCGCCGTAGCCTCGCCGGCATACGCCGACCAGGACTGCGCGGACACCGTGTACTACTTGTCCGCGCAGGCCCGTCAGGCGGCGGCCCTGCAGCAATCGCAGATTGAGCGGTTGCAGGCCGAGAACGCATTCCTCAGGCAGCAGCTCGTTCAGAAATCAACGGCAGGGGAACCGCCCCCGGGGATGGATGACGCGTCCACGCCGACGACGGTAAGGGGCAATGTGCCGAAGCATGCGCCGCCTTGGCCGTGGCCTTTTGAGGCCCAACGGTAAACCTACTGCGTTGATCGCGACCGGCTCGGGTGCAGGGCGAACACCGGTCGGGTTCAACTGAGCCGGGCCGGCGCCCCAAGTCGGCTTAATATCCGGCAGGGGACGCCAATTGCGCGCTGCCCGCGCTTGGCATCCGTCGAGTTGCAATCAGGCGTGCGCATCCCTCGCCCTCCGCTCGAACACCCCGAACAGCGTCAACCCCGCGACGAACCCGCCGAGATGCGCCACCCAGGCGATGGGCGCGCCGTTGGTGCCGGGCATGCTGAACTGGCCGGTAACGATGGTCACGATCACCCAGAGGGCGACCAGCGGCCAGAGGGTGCTGCGGCCACCCGCGCCGCCGCGGGCCTGGAAGCGGAGGACGCCGCCGAACAAGCCGCTGATCGCGCCCGAGGCGCCGATGATGGGATCCGCCGAGAACGGGTTCGCGATCAGGTGGGCGGCGGCGGCGAGGATGCCGCAGAGCATGGCAAAGGCGAGCATGCGCCAGCCGCCGAGGCGGCGCTCGACGCCAGCGCCGAAGGCCAGCAGCGCCAGCATGTTCATGGCCAGATGCGCCAAGCCGCCGTGCAGGAACTGGTAGGTGACGGGATCGACCAGCGCCGGCCAGCCGAGTGCGCCGGCCATCGTGTAGCGCGCGGGGATGAAGCCGAAGGTCAGGATCAGCGCGTCGTCGACACTGTCCGGCAGCAGCAGCCGAAGCGCGTGCACGGCGAAATTGGCGAGCAGCAGCGCCTTCGTCATCGGCGGGATGTTGAAGATGGGCTGGCGCGGCGGCGGCGCGGCGGGCTCGGTCACGCCGCACTTTAGCGGCCGGCGCCTGTCCTCCGCCAATTTTTCCGGCACCGTAATATTTGAGGCGGTCCGAATCTTGGTTTCCAAGAATTTACCGAACATTCCCCAATAAAACTGGAACACTCTTTCTAACGTTGAACATTACTTCGCCGTAACCTGACATTAACGTCGGTGTTATATGCTCGCAATACTGCGACGGTTGAGATTTATCTCGGATTTGGGAGGATCGATGCCCACCGCAAGACAACGCGCCAGCTTGGATACCCATGTGCTCGAGGCCAACGGCGATGCCGCCGATCCGACGGCGTCCGCGCGCCTGGCCGGCATGCTGCAGCGCCTGGAGGCGCTCAGGCAGGCGGCTCCCCCGCCGAGCGCCGCTCCCGCCACCCGCCACCCGACGCCGCAGGCCATGGCCTCGACCCCTGTCGCGATTGCGGCGGCCAACGGGGCGGACGACCTCTTTTATGACAAGGGCGCGGCGACGGCCGCCAGCTTCCGGCCATGGTATTGGTCCTACGAGCGCCAGGCCGAGGCGCCGCAGGACGGCGCTGCCGCGCCGCCGGCGGATGCCGCGACAGCTCCGGCTCCGGTCGAGATGGAGACGGCGCCGCCCGCCGCGGCGGGCGAGAACGCGGGACCGAAGCCATGACCATTCGGAAAGCGCCGCCGCAGCATGCCGCCACTCCGGTGGAAGCACCGGCCGACCTGGCGCGGACGATCGAGGCCGTGCTCAGCGGCAAGAGCTATGGCCCCAGCCGCCACGCACAGCCGGCGGAGGCGTCGCCCCGCCGCCCGGCGGCGGCATTCACCGCAGACTCGCTCATGGCCGATCTTTCGGCGGCGCGGCGGGCCACGCCGGCCGAGCCGAAGCCGGCGAAGCCGCGGCGCGCCCAGCCCCAGGCGGCGGCCAAGCCGCGCTCGCTGATCGACCTGCTCTTCGCCTATGGCGGCGCGGCCATCGTGCTGACCGCTCTGTTCGCACTCTCGCCTTGGGGGCGCGACTCACTGGCGCCCGTCGCCCGTTTCCTCCACTAGGCGCCGAACCAGCTCGCCCGCCGGCAGGGCGCGCGCCTCGGCGACG
>DASVOY010000354.1:0-3833 GCA_036383115.1 Allostellaceae bacterium | reverse complement strand
ATTTCGAGATGCTGCTGCATCACAATCGCGGCGACCGCGCCGAGTATTTCCGCTGCAACCAGGCGATCCACCAGCGGATCAACCGGGCGGCGGCGAACCCGGTGCTGCAGGCGAGCTATGGCGCGCTGAACGCCCGCGTGCGCCGGGCGCGGTACTTCGCGAATTTGACGCAGGAGCGCTGGGACAAGGCGGTCGCCGAACACCGGCAGATGCTCGAGGCGCTGGAGCGGCGCGACGGCGCGCAGCTGCGCCGGATTCTCGAGCTTCACCTCAAGAACAAGCGCGATATCGTGATTGCGGCGATCGAGGCGCATATGCGCGCGAACGACAACGAGGGCGCGGCGCCTTACGACTGATGGGCACCTATCGACGCAAGGGCGCGGCGCGGGCACGCGCTCATCGGGATCGGCAGCCGCGGCCGGCGTGCCGCATCGTCACAGTGGCATCGAAGCGGCAATGGGTTATCTTTCCGCGAACCGCCATCGACCGGCGGGCCGGCAACAACGCGCGTGGGGGCCTAGATGCGTAAGACAGGTCATTGGGCGACGGGCACGGTTCTCTTCCTGCTCTGCCTCATGTACATGATCACCTACATCGACCGGGTGAACATTTCGACCGCGGCGATCGAGTTCCGCAAGGAATTCAATATCAGCCCTGCCGATTTCGGCTGGGTCTTCTCCTCCTTCTCGATCAGCTACGCGCTCTTCCAGATCATTGGTGGCTGGATCGGCGACAAGTTCGGGCCACGACTGACGCTCGGCATCTGCGGCGTCATCTGGGCGGTGTCGACCATCTTCACCGGTCTGGCCAATGGCTTCTGGGGGCTCGTCATCGCCCGCTTCGTGCTGGGCCTAGGCGAAGGCGCAACCTTTCCGACCGCCACCTCGGCCATGTCCAACTGGACTCGCATGGGCTGGCGCGGCTTCGCTCAGGGCATCACGCACTCGTTCTCGCGCGCCGGCAACGCGGTGGCACCGACCATAGTCTATGCGCTCGTTGCGCTGTGGTCCTGGCGCTTCTCCTTCATCGCCATGGGCATCATCAGCCTGGTTTGGGTCGCAGCATGGGTCTGGTACTTCCGCGACAATCCGCGCCAGCACAGCGGAGTGAGCGAGGCGGAAATCGCCGTGCTGCCGTCCTATCGCGGCCGGCATGAACGCGGCTCTGTGCCTTGGGGCCGTCTCGTTCCCCGCATGATGCCGACGACCATCGTCTATTTCTGCTATGGCTGGACGCTGTGGCTCTATCTGAGCTGGATTCCGCAATATCTTCAGCACACGCAGAACCTGAACCTGAAGAACGCAGCCATCTTCTCCTCGGCTGTCTTCTTCGCCGGCGTCATCGGCGACACGCTGGGCGGATTGGTGAGCGACTGGGTGTTCAAGCTGACCGGCGATCTCGCCAAGGCGCGGCGCAATGTGATCGTCGGCAGCCTGCTCGGCTCGCTCGCCTTCCTGGTGCCCGTGCTCTTCATCCATGATCTTGCGGTGGTGGCGCTCTGCCTGAGTGCGGCCTTCTTCTGCCTCGAACTGACCATCGGCCCGATCTGGTCGGTGCCGATGGATATCGCGCCGCGCCACGCCGGCACCGCCAGCGGCATCATGAACACCGGCTCCGCCGTCGCGGCGATCATTTCGCCGATCGTTTTCGGCTATGTGATCAAGTGGACCGACAATTGGAACCTGCCCTTCGCCGGCTCGATCGGGCTCCTGATCGTCGGCGCCGTCCTCGCCTTCTGGATGCGGCCGGACCAGACGATCGAGCAGGCGGGGCCGAAGAAGGCGTCCTCGCCCTCGCCCGCCCGCGCCGTCTAGCTTCTGTCCGCAACGGGCCGCGCCGCCGCGCTCGACGCGGCGCCGCGGCCCGGCGGGAGCAAGACCAGCCTTGCGAAGGGGCTGGCTTTCCGTGCACATTCGCCCGTTCCGGCATGGAGGCGGGCAGGATGGCAAAGAGCGGCAGGCATTTTCTGCAGATTCCCGGCCCGAGCAACGTGCCGGACCGGATCCTGCGCGCCATCGACCAGCCGGTGATCGATCATCGCGGTCCCGACTTCGCGGCGCTCGCGATCGCCGTGATCGCCGGCATGAAGCGCGTCTTCCGCACCCGCGCTTCGGTGGCGATCTTCCCCTCCTCCGGGACCGGCGCCTGGGAGGCGGCGCTCGTCAACACGCTGTCCGCGGGCGATCGCATCCTCGCGTTCGAGACCGGCCAGTTCGGCACACTATGGCGTGTGCTGGCTGAGCGGCTCGGCCTTGAGGTCGATTTCATTCCCGGCGACTGGCGGCACCCCGTCGACGCCGACGAGGTCGAGGCGCGCCTCACCGTCGACAAGGCGCATGCGATCAAGGCGGTGATGGTGGTGCACACCGAGACCTCGACCGGTGTCACCAGCGACATCGCCGCGATCCGCCGCGCCATGGACCGCGCCAAGCATCCGGCGCTGCTCATGGTCGACACCATCTCCTCGCTCGCCGTCACCGATGTCCGGCACGACGAGTGGGGGATCGACGTCACCATCGCCGGCGCGCAAAAGGGTCTGATGCTGCCGCCGGGGCTGGGCTTCAACGCCGTCTCGTCGAAGGCGCTCGCCGCCAGCAAGCGGGCGAAGCTGCCGCGCGCCTACTGGGACTGGCAGCCGATGATCGCGGCCGGCGAGAGCGGGTTCTTTCCCTTCACCCCCGCCACCAACCTCCTCTTCGGCCTCAGGGAGGCGATCGCCATGCTGGAGGAGGAAGGGCTCGACAACGTCTTTGCCCGCCACGACCGCCTGGCCGAGGCAGCGCGCCGCGCCGTCGGCGCCTGGGGGCTCGAGATCCTGTGCGCCGATCCCCGCGCGCATGCGAGCACCCTGACCGCGGTGATGTTGCCGTCCGGGCATGACGCCGACGCCTTCCGCCGCGTCCTGCTCGAGCGCTTCGACATGTCCTTGGGCGCTGGCCTGGGCAAGGTCGCGGGCAAGGTGTTCCGCATCGGCCATCTCGGCTGGTTCAACGAACTCATGCTCATGGGCACGCTCGCCGGCGTCGAGATGGGGCTGGCCGTCGCCGGCATCCCCCACCGCCAAGGCGGCGTCGACGCGGCCATGGGTTACCTCACCGGAAATGCCGGCGCCGAGCCGGCGCGCGCCGCGGCATCCGGCGGCAAGCCGTGACCGGCAAGGCCGAAGCGCTCGCCAGCCTGCTCCTTGCCGCCCGCCGCAACGGGCGCCCGATCGATACGCTGCCAGTCGAGCTGGTACCGACGGCGGCCGACGAGGCCTATGCCGTGCAGGACGCCGTCGCGCCCGCTCTCGGCGCCATCGCCGGCTGGAAGGTCGGCGCGGCGAATCCGACGGCCGAGCCCAATGCCGCGCCGCTCTTCGCCGACCTCATGGCCGCGAGCCCGGCGCGCTGGCCCGCCTCCCGCTTTCGCGTCCGTGGCATCGAGGGCGAGCTCGCCTTCCGCTTCGGGGCATCGCTGCCGCCGCGCGCCGCGCCCTATGGCGAGGACGAGGTGTGGGCGGCCATCGCGACACTGCACCCGGCGATCGAGCTGGTCGATTCGCGCTTTGCCGACTTCCGCGCCACGGACAAGCTCGCCCTCCTCGCCGACAACCAGAGCAACGGGGCCTTCTGTTGGGGCGCGGCGGTGCGCGACTGGCGCGGCATCGATTTCCTGCGCCAGCCGGCAAGCCTGGTCGTCGACGGCAAGGAGGTGGCCAGCGCCGTCGGCGGGAACGCTGCGGGCCATCCGCGCCGCCTGCTCGCCTGGCTCGCCAACCACTGCGCCCGTCGTGGCCGCGGCATCGCTGTCGGCGATATCGTCACAACCGGGACCCATACCGGCCTCGTCTT
>DASVOY010000353.1:0-5847 GCA_036383115.1 Allostellaceae bacterium | reverse complement strand
CCCAGATCGCCTCCTTGGGCAACAGCCGCGCCAGCGCGGCGAAGGCCGCCTCGTTGCTGACGTCACAGGGATGATCGGTCTGGCCGTAGCAGCGGCCCTCATTGACCGTGACGGGGGCGTGCCGCACCCACCACCACCGCGTCACCTCGCCCATGCCGCCGCCGCCAGCAAAATCACGATCTCTCCAGCTTGCTCGACCGCGCCGAGCGCGTCGCCGGTGTAGCCGCCGATCTGGCGGCGGGCAAGGCCGGCCATCAGCATCATGGCCGCGGCGCCGATCACCAGCGCCGCAATGCCGGGGACGAAACCCAAGGTAACAAGGGCGATGAGCGCGCCGAGCCCGGCCGCGCCCCAGGCGATGGGAGCCTCGGGCCGCCCCGCGGCAGCGCCGAGACCATCAAGGCGCGCCGGCTCGAGCGCGCGCATGATCAGCGGCAAGCCGCCGCGCGCCGCGGTATGGGCGGCGACGAGCGCGGCCGCGACGTGGCCGGCATCGCCGATGGCGGCGAGCGCGGCGGCGCGCAGGGTGATGCTGAAGACGAGAGCCAGCACGCCATAGGCGCCGCTGCGGCTGTCGCGCATGATGGCGAGCCTGGCCTCGCGATCGGCGCCGCCGAAAAACCCGTCGGCGGTGTCGGCGAGCCCGTCCTCATGGAGCGCGCCGGTCACGAGCACCGTGGCGCCGACCGCGATCAGCGCCGCCGGGAGCAGCGGCACGCCGAGAGCGGTGACGACCCCATAGGCGATGCCGCCCACGAGGCCGATGCCGAGGCCGACGATGGGGAAGGACCAACTCGCGCGCGCCAACGCGCCGGCCGGCACCTCCTCGGCTCGGAAGACGGGCACCCGGGTGAGGAAGCCCAAGACGAGCCGCAACTCGTCCCACCAGCCGGCGGCATCGCCCCAGCGGGGCGGTTCTTCTTGCATGGCGGATTATTTAGCGCAAGCGACGCCTCCGCACCATCCGAGCGAGGCATTTTCGCTTGGCCCGGCGGCAGCGATCGGGGAGAGTGCATGCACGCCCCGACCGGCAGAGGATGACCGCCATGGCGCAGGAGAAATCGCTCGCCACGCTCGACGAGATGCGTGCGCTCTTGCGCATTCTGCCCGGGCCGGACCTCGAGGCAGGCACCGCCGCGGCGCTGCGCGAGGCGCAGCTGACCAAGCCGCCGGGCGCACTCGGGCGGCTCGAGGACCTCGTCCAGTGGCTTGCCACCTGGCAAGGCAAGCACCCGCCCAGCATCGATCATCCGCGCACCGCCGTCTTCGCCGGCAACCATGGCGTCGCGGCACGCGGCGTCTCGGCTTATCCCGCCGATGTCACGGCGCAGATGGTGCAGAACTTCATCGCGGGCGGGGCGGCGGTCAACCAGCTCTGCCGGATGATCGATGCCGATCTGCGCGTCTACGAGATGGCGCTCGACCAGCCGACCGCGGACTTCACAACCGCGCCGGCGATGAGCGAGGAGGACTGCGCGCTCGCCATGGCCTACGGCATGATGGCGGTCGAGCCGGGGATCGATGTGGTCGCGCTGGGCGAGATGGGAATCGGCAACACGGCGGCGGCCGCTGCTTTGTGCTGCGGGCTCTTTGGCGGCGCCGCCGCCGATTGGGTCGGCCCGGGCACCGGCGTGGCCGGGGCGGCGCTGCAGCGCAAGATCGCGATCGTCGACGCGGCGGTCGCGCTGCACCGGCCCCAGTCGAGCGACCCCTTCGACATGCTGCGCCGGCTGGGCGGGCGCGAGCTTGCAGCGATCGCCGGCGCCATCATCGCCGCGCGACGCGCGCGCGTCCCGGTGGTGCTCGACGGCTATGCCTGCACCGCCGCCGCCGCCATACTCTTCGCCGCCGACCCTCGCGCGCTCGACCACTGCGTCGTGGCGCACCGCTCGGCGGAGCCGGGGCATGCCCGCCTCCTCGAGCGGATCGGCAATCAGCCGCTGCTCGATCTCGGCATGCGTCTGGGCGAAGCCTCGGGCGCAACGCTGGCGCTCGCTCTCCTCAAGGCCGCAATCGCCTGCCATCGAGGCATGGCAACCTTCGCCGAAGCCGGCGTGAGCGGGAAGGAGGCTTAGGCCTCATACTGCAGCGAGGTCGTCGCTCCCGCGATCATGTGATTTTCGTTGTGGCGGTGATGGCGACGACCAGACCGCATCCGCACGCAATGTGGCCGACACGCCGATGATGGCATGCCGCCGCGTCGGCCGAGCGGGTCGATACGTCAAGGAGCCTATTCTCCCATCTGCAGGAGAGCGCCGCGCTCGCGCGCCTGACGGAAGGCGTAAAGGAAGACGGCGCCGCCGAAGGCGATGTAGAGGATGTCGAGCGCCAGAGCCGCGAGGAAGTGATCGACGCGGAAGATGCCCTCGAACATCACCGTGCGCATGCCCTCGAAGACATGCGCCGATGGCAGCGCCCAGGCGATGTATTGCAGCCACACCGGGAGCACCGAGACGGGATAATAGACGGCGCTCGCCGGCGCGAGCAGGAAGACCGCGAGCCAGGCCAGGCTCTCGGCGCCAAGCCCGTGGCGCAAGAGCAGCGCGCCGATGATGAGGCCGAGCCCCCAGCCCATGGCGAGGAGCAGCACGAAGAACGCGATGAGCGGCAGGCCCAGGGTGAAGATCGAATAATGGTAGAGCGGGATGGCGAGGAGCGCCGCCGGCACCACGCCGATGATTACGCGGATCAGGCTCATGGCGAGGAGCGACAGCACCCACTCATAGGGCCGCAGCGGGCTGACGAAGAGATGGCCCAGATTGCGCGACCACAGTTCCTCGAGAAACGAGACGGAGACGCCGAGCTGGCCGCGGAACATGACATCCCACAACATCACCGCTGCCAGCAGCACGCCGCCGGCGCGCGCGACATAGGAGCTGTTGGTCATCAGGAACTGGCTGGTGAAGCCCCAGAGGATCATCTGGATGGCGGGCCAGTAGAGCAGCTCGAGCGTGCGCGGCCAGGAGCTGCGCAACAGGTAGAGATAGCGCAGCAGCATAGCGCCGACGCGGCCAGGCGAGACCGTGGCAAGCGCATCCGGCCGCTCGACCGAGGTGACACTCACTGCGCCGCCGCCTGCGGATCGAAGCGCGCGCCGGCGCGGGCGATGTCGAGGAAGACCTGCTCGAGCGTCTCGCGACCATAGCGCTCGATGAGCGCGCGCGGGCTGCCGGCGTCGACGATGCGGCCCTTGCGCATCATCATCACCTCGGAGCAGAGCCGTTCGACCTCGCCCATGTTGTGCGAGGCGAGCAGGATGGTGGCGTGGCTGCGCCGCTGATAGACCTCGAGATAGCTGCGCACCCAGTCGCCGGTATCGGGATCGAGCGACGCGGTCGGCTCATCGAGCAGCAGGAGCTCGGGCTCGTTGAGCAGCGCTTTGGCAAGCGCCACGCGGGTTTTCTGTCCGGCGCTCAACTTGCCGGTTTGGCGATCGAGAAATTCCGCGATCTGCAGATCGCTGCCGAGCGTCTCGATGCGTTGCTCGACATCCGCGAGTCCGTAGAGCCGGCCATAAACCATCAGGTTCTGCCGCACCGTCAGGCGATGCGGCAGGTCCACATACGGTGACGAAAAGTTCATGCGCGGCAAAACTCGGTAACGATGACGCAACATATCCTCGCCGAAGATGACGATGCGGCCGGCGGTGGGCAGCAGCAGGCCGAGCAGCATCGACAGCGTCGTTGTCTTGCCGGCACCGTTGCCGCCGAGGAGCGCCGCGGTGACGCCGCGCGGCACGATGAAGTCGATGCCGTCGACCGCACGCGTGTCGCCGAAATGCTTGCGCAGGCCGCTGACCTGGATGACCGGATGAGACGCACGATCCACGATGGCGCAATCCTCGACGTAAGGCCGGCCGGCGCTCCCTGGGTGCGCGGCGACGCCGGCCTGCGATATAATGGAGAACGCCATGCCGCGATAGAGGCGTGGCGGTGGAGCAGGGAAGCAGCGATGGCGCGCGGCGACGTGTCGAGCCTGGAGCAGAGACCGCGGACCGACGTCTCGGTCAGCCTGCGCATGCTCGTGCTCATCCGCTGGGTGGCGGTGCTCGGCCAAGGCGCAACCATTCTCTTCGTGCATTATGGGCTGGGCTTTGTCCTCCCCGTCGAGGGCGCGCTGGCCGTCGTCGGCACCTCGGCCGCGCTCAACATCGCCGCGAGCTGGCCGCGCCGCGTCTCGGCGCGACTCGGCGACCGCGAGGCGGCGTTCTATCTCGCCTACGACATCCTGCAGCTCGGCATGCTGCTCTTCCTCACCGGCGGGTTGCAGAACCCCTTCGCCATCCTGATGCTGGCGCCGGTGACGGTGTCGGCCACCATCCTGTCGCGCCGCAGCGTGTTCTGGCTTTCCGGACTCACCGTCGCCGCGATCAGCCTCCTCGCCATCGTCCACCTGCCGTTGCCGTGGCGCGACATGCCGGTGCCGACGCCGCCGCTCTATATCCTCGGCGTGTGGACGGCGCTCGTCTCCTCGACGCTGTTCATCGCCGGCTACACCTGGAGCATCGCCGAGGAGGCGCGGCGCATGCGCGACGCCTTCGCCGCGACGCAGCTGGCGCTCGCCCGCGAACAGCGCGTCTCTGCCGTGGGCGGCATCGCCGCCGCTGCGGCGCACCAGCTCGGCAGCCCGCTCGCCACCATCGCCGTGGTCGCCAAAGAGCTGGTGCGCGACCTGCCGACCGACAGTCCCTATGCCGAGGACGCGCTGCTGCTGCTGAGCCAGAGTGAGCGCTGCCGCACCATCCTCGCCGATCTCGCGCACCAGCGCGACGGCGAGAGCGGCTCGCCATTCACGCGCCTGCCTTTCTCGGCCCTGGTCGAGGCCGCGGGCGAGCCGCATGGCGCGAGCGGGATCGACATTCTCTACGCCACCGCCGCCGGCCGCGACGCCGATGCGCGGCCGGTCGAAGAGCCACTCGTCGCACGCAGCCCCGAGATCATGCACGGGCTCGGCAATTTCATCCAGAATGCCGCCCAGTTTGCACGGCGCGAGGTCAGCGTCACCACCAGCTGGAGCGAAGACACGGTCGCCGTCGATATCGTCGATGACGGGCCGGGCTTCCCGCAGCAGGTGTTGGCCCGCATCGGCGAGCCCTATATATCCGGGCGGGGCGGCGAGACGCAGCATATGGGGCTCGGCATTTTCATCGCGCAGAGCCTGTTGGAGCGCACCGGCGCCCGTGTCAGCGTCGCCAACCTTCCCGATGGCGGCGCGCAGGTGCTCGTGGAGTGGAGGCGTGCGACGCTCGAAGGCATGGAAGGCAAACCGCCGTTGAAAGAGACCGTAGAATGAGCGATGACATCAGGATGAACGAAGACCTTACCTCTCCCGGCAACACGACCGCCACGGCGCCGTCCGCGCTCGAGGGCTTGCCCGATAGCGAGCGCAGCCTCCTTCTCGTTGATGACGACGCGCCGCTGTGCCAGCGCCTGGCGCGGGCAATGGAGCGGCGCGGCTTCATCGTCGTCACCGCGGAAAGCGCCGCTGGCGGCATTGCCGCGGCGACGGAGCATCCGCCGGCCTTCGCCGTCGTCGATCTCCGCCTCTCCGACGGTAGCGGCCTTGAAGTTGTCAAGGCGCTGCGCAAGGCGCGGCCCGGCGCGCGCATCGTCATGCTCACCGGCTACGGCAACATCGCCACCGCGGTGGCCGCGGTGAAGGCGGGCGCCATCGATTACCTCCCGAAGCCGGCCGACGCCGACGCGGTCGAGCGCGCGCTCCTCGCCAGCGACGCGGCGCTGCCGCCGCCGCCCGAGGATCCGATGTCCGCGGACCGCGTGCGCTGGGAGCACATCCAGCGCGTCTTCGAGCAATGCGACCGCAACGTCTCGGAGACGGCGCGCCGGC